>CAOKHR010000058.1 GCA_948468325.1 uncultured Lachnospiraceae bacterium
AATATGATTTTTTTACCGGAATTGTTATGGAATCCGATTTGGAGGATATTCGTTATCTTTACCGGTATGGAGAATATATCAGCGACTGCGAAATAAAGACAGCGGAGTTTTTGAATACGTTAAGCAGCGGCGAAATCCAGTCTATGGCAGATACGATGACAGAAGGGTTTCGGATCGGCTATGAAAATACCGGAAAGGATTTGTCAAAGAAAAATACCGTATGCATGGAGTATCCCGTTGGATTTGAGCGGATTGTGCGTGCGGCTATATTAAATTTCGAAAAGCTGGGGTTAAAGACGACAATTTACAGAAACGCAGGCGCCTCTTTTCACGGCGGCAGTGGAAGAAAGCGGGGCTGTTATACAACATCTGTCAATAAACAGTTTGAATTTGACCATAAGGCAGACAGTTCTTTTTATCTGGACAAGGGATATGTAAAACGCCGCATTGAGACAATGGAGCAGGCGTTTATAAAATATAAAAAGCAGGCGCGGGAACACGCGGGTCCCGCAGTGATAGAGGTTTTCGGGGAAGAGCCTTTTGAACCGGAAATCAAACCGGAAGCGGCAAAGTACAGTGAAAAGCAAAATGAGCTGAACGTTTATCAGACGAATTGTCTGGGGCGTTTGACAAATGAATATATTCCCGGAGACGAGCGCAGTTTTACAATTATTTCCTATCCCATTCCGTCAATCGGCCCTGATTTTAAAGCCATTTTTGAGGAGACTGTAAAAGTAAACACACTGGATTATATGCATTACCGTATGATGCAGCAGAAAATGATTGATTTGTTAGACAGGGCAGAAAAAGTCCATATTACAGGAAAAGGGGACAATAAAACAGATTTGTGGGTAAATATCCATCCTGTTTCGAATCCGGAAAAGGAAACGGCTTTTGAAAATTGTGTGGCAGACGTCAATATTCCGGTGGGAGAAGTTTTTACGACTCCGGTACTGGAGGGAACAAACGGCAGGCTGCATGTTTCACAGGTATATCTGAACGGGCTGAAATATCTGAATCTGGAAATTGATTTCAGGGACGGAATGATCGAACATTATACGTGTACGAATTTTAAGACAGAAGAAGAGAATCACAGATTTTTATATGAAAATCTCTTACAGCAGCATGAGACGCTTCCGATGGGGGAGTTTGCCATCGGAACTAATACGACGGCATACCGGATGGCAAGAGATTATAACATAGCAGATAAACTGCCGATTCTGATTGCAGAAAAGACGGGGCCTCACTTTGCAGTGGGAGATACCTGTTATTCCCACGCAGAGGATACCAGAGTATTTAATCCTGACGGAAAGGAAATCATTGCAAGAGATAATTCCGTGTCAATTCTCCGGAAAGAGGATATGTCAAAGGCATATTTTAACTGCCATACCGATATTACGATTCCTTATGACGAGCTGGATGCGGTTACGGCAGTTGCTGCTGACGGGACATGTATGGATATTATACGGGACGGAAAGTTTGCGGCGGAAGGGACAGAAGAATTAAATCTGCCGCTTGAAAAGGGGATGCGGAACGGTTATAATGCCCTTGTGTAAAACGAAAACAAAATGGATGAAAAGAGCACAGAGAATGGAGGAAAACATGGCAAAAGTAGGAATTGTAATGGGCAGCGATTCGGATATGCCTGTTATGGCAAAGGCCGCGGATATTTTGGAGGAGTTTGGAATTTCATATGAGATGCGTATTATTTCCGCGCACAGAGAGCCGGATGTTTTTTTTGAATATGCAAAAACAGCCGAAGAAAAAGGATTTCAGGTAATTATAGCGGGAGCGGGCATGGCAGCGCATCTTCCGGGTATGTGTGCGGCAATTTTCCCGATGCCGGTAATCGGAATTCCAATGCATACTACATCTTTGGGCGGACGGGATTCACTGTATTCGATTGTGCAGATGCCGAGCGGCATTCCGGTTGCCACAGTTGCCATCAACGGCGGTGCCAATGCAGGGCTTCTGGCCGCGAAAATTTTAGCGGTGGGAGATAAAGCATTGCTGCAGAAATTAAAAGATTATGCAGGCAATTTAAAAGAGCAGGTGCAGGCAAAGGATGCAAAACTGCAGGAAGCCGGATATAAAAATTACACGAAATAAAGGAGAGCAAAGATGGATTATAAAAACGCAGGCGTAGATATTGAGGCTGGTTATAAATCAGTCGAGCTGATGAAAAAGCATGTACAGGAGACAATGCGCAGAGAAGTCCTTTCCGGACTGGGCGGATTTTCCGGTGCATTTTCCATGGAACATTTTAAAAATATGGAGAAGCCGACTCTGGTATCTGGCACAGACGGTGTCGGAACCAAATTAAAGCTGGCATTTCTTCTGGACAGGCATGATACGATTGGAATTGACTGCGTGGCAATGTGTGTCAATGACATTGCATGCGCGGGCGGAGAACCGCTGTTCTTTTTAGATTATATTGCCTGCGGGAAAAATTATCCCGAGAAGATTGCTTCCATTGTAAGCGGAGTTGCAGAGGGCTGCAGGCAGTGCGGCGCGGCGTTAATCGGCGGTGAGACAGCGGAGCATCCGGGTCTGATGCCGGAGGATGAGTATGACCTGGCGGGATTTGCCGTTGGTATCGTAGACGAGAAAGATATTATTACCGGAAAAGATTTAGAAGAAGGCGACGTACTCATCGGTATGGCAAGCTCCGGCGTACATTCCAACGGATTTTCCCTTGTCCGTAAAGTATTTCAGATGAACAGGGAGACATTAGAGGTTTATCACGAAGAGTTAGGCACAACACTGGGAGATGCGCTTCTGACTCCTACTAAAATCTATGTAAAAGCATTGAAGCAGTTAAAAGAAGCAGGTGTCCGTGTAAAAGCCTGCAGCCACATTACAGGGGGCGGTTTTTATGAAAATGTGCCGAGAATGCTGCCGGAAGGCAGACATGCAGTGATTGAAAAGGGAAGCTATCCCATTCCCCCGATTTTTGCGATGCTTAAGCGGGAAGGGCAGATTGAAGAAAAAATGATGTACAATACATATAATATGGGACTGGGTATGATTGCCGCAGTTGCAAAAGAAGATGCGGATGCGGCAATTGCAGCAATAAAAGCAGCAGGAGAAACGCCGTATCTTGTCGGAGAAATTAAAAACGGTGAAAAGGGAGTTACATTATGCTAAAGCTTGCAGTTTTGGTATCCGGCGGCGGCACGAATCTGCAGGCTGTTATGGATGCAATAGAAGACGGCAGGATTACCGGAGCCGGAATAGAAGTCGTAATCAGCAACAATGCAAATGCGTATGCCCTGGAGCGTGCAAAACAGAAAAACATTAAAAATGAATGTATTTCACCGAAGAATTTTGCGTCCAGAGAGGAGTTTAATCAGGCGTTTCTTGCGAAATTAAAAGATTATACCGTGGATTTGATTGTGCTGGCAGGATTTCTGGTCGTGATTCCTCCGGAAATGATTGCGGCGTATAAAGACCGCATTATTAATATTCACCCGTCTTTGATTCCTTCTTTCTGCGGCAAGGGATATTATGGCCTTAAAGTACATGAGGGCGCTCTTGCGCGCGGTGTGAAAGTAACGGGAGCCACGGTGCATTTTGTAGATGAAGGAACGGATACCGGACCGATTATTTTACAGAAAGCAGTTGCAGTGGAAGAAGGAGACACGCCGGAAGTTTTGCAGCGCAGAGTGATGGAAGAGGCAGAATGGAAGATTTTGCCCGAGGCAATTAATCTGATTGCAAACGGACGTGTAAAACTGGAAGACGGGAAAGTTTATATTACAAAAGGAAACGGGAAGGAGCAGGTATGAAAGTACTCATTGTTGGAAGCGGCGGGAGAGAACATGCAATTGCAGCGAGCGTGGCAAAAAGCAGCCGTGTAGATAAGATTTACTGCGCACCGGGCAATGCGGGCATCGGAAAAATTGCAGAATGTGTGCCAATCGGCGCCATGGAATTTGACCGTTTAGTCTCTTTTGCCAAAGAGAACGCAATTGATTTTACCATTATCGGCATGGACGATCCTCTGGCCGGAGGTATTGTAGATGAATTTGAGAAAGCAGGATTAAAAGTATTCGGCCCCAGAAAAAATGCGGCTATTTTGGAAGGATCAAAAGCATTTTCCAAAGACCTTATGAAAAAATACGGTATTCCGACAGCGGCATATGAAACATTTGACGATCCGAAAAAAGCACTGGAATATTTGAATACCGCCAAAATGCCGATTGTATTAAAGGCGGACGGGCTTGCACTCGGAAAAGGTGTGCTGATTTGCAACACATTAGAAGAAGCGAAAGCCGGAGTCCGGGAAATTATGGAAGATAAGAAGTTCGGCGCGGCAGGAAACCACATGGTGGTGGAGGAATTTATGACGGGACGCGAAGTTTCCGTACTTTCTTTTGTAGACGGCAGGACAATTCAGATTATGTCATCTGCGCAGGATCACAAACGTGCAAAAGACGGCGATGAGGGGTTAAATACCGGAGGTATGGGAACTTTTTCACCAAGTCCTTTCTATACGCCTGAAGTGGACGCATTTTGTAAAGAACATATTTATCAGAAGACGGTAGATGCAATGGCGGCAGAAGGAAGAGAATATAAAGGAGTCATTTTCTTTGGCCTGATGCTGACAAAAGACGGGCCTAAAGTGCTGGAATACAATGCAAGATTCGGAGATCCGGAAGCGCAGGTAGTTCTGCCCAGAATGAAAAATGATATAATAGATGTGATGGAAGCATGTGTAGACGGCAGGCTTGATACGATTCAGCTGGAATTTGAAGAGAATGCCGCAGTCTGTGTCGTTTTGGCTTCTGACGGTTATCCGTTATCTTATGAGAAAGGATTTGAAATAACAGGAGAAGAGAATTTTGAAGGGAAAGACGGATATTACTGTTTCCATGCCGGTACGAAGAAAGACGAAAACGGAGTTATCCGCACAAATGGCGGGCGTGTGCTTGGCATTACCGCAAAAGGCAGTGATTTAAAAGAAGCAAGGACAAATGCTTATGCAGCAACGGAATGGATTTCTTTTGAAAATAAATATATGCGCCATGATATAGGAAAGGCAATCGACGAGGCATAAATGGAAATTTCAATTTTTTGTATTCTGCTGGCAGGCGTTCTTTGGGGGACGATGGGTATTTTTGTGCGTTATCTGGGAACTTATGGATTTGACCCGCTCCAGATTGCGTGTCTTAGGATTATGGCGGCGGGAGTTATATTTTTCCTTTATCTGCTTATAAGCGATTATAAAAAGCTTAAGGTACAAAAGAAAGATATTCCTTTGTTTCTGGGTATAGGATGGGGCAGCATTTTGTTCTTTACCATCTGCTATTTTACGACGATTCAAAATACATCTCTGGCGATTGCCGCAATTTTGCTTTATACGTCGCCGGTGTTTGTTGTGCTGTTGTCAGCAGTCTTTTTGAAAGAAAAAATTACCGGACAAAAGCTTCTTGCTTTGGTAATTGCTTTTATCGGATGCATACTGGTTGCAGGAATCGGAGGAACGGCAAATATTACAGGAAGCGGATTTGTCATCGGTTTATGCTCCGGTTTGGGCTATGGGCTTTACAGTATATTCGGGAGTGTGCTTTTGAAAAGATACCATCCCTATACGGTGTCTGCTTATGCATTTATTTTTGCGGGAATCGGGGCCTTGTTTCTTTGTAATCTGAAAGATACTGCCGAAAAGACAGCAGATAGTGGAAATGTATTTTTTGTCATTGTGTTTGTTCTTCTGACAGCAGTCGTTACGGCAGTAGCGCCGTTTTTGCTGTATACCGTAGGACTGTCAAAGGTGGAGGCCGGAAAAGCTGCAATTATGGCAATGATTGAGCCGTTAGTTGCCTGTTTGACCGGAATCGTCCTGTTTGACGAAGCGCTCACGCCGCAGGCAGTTTCCGGTATCATTTGTATTTTTCTGGCAATTGTTCTGCTAAATGTAAAATTTGACAGCAGGCGAAAGGAGCGTCAATGAAAAAAGGCATTATTTTTGATATGGACGGCACACTCTGGGATTCTTCGGAAAATGTGGCGAAGTCCTGGGACAAGGTTGTGAGGAAAGAAAAAAACGGACTGCGCCGGATTACGGCAGAAGATATTCAGAATGTGATGGGACATACTATGACGGAGATTGCGGAAATGATATTTCCGATGCTGCAAAAAGAGGAAGCCATGGCGCTGATGGAGCAGTGCTGTAAAGCAGAAAATGATTATCTGCGCAGGCACGGAGGCGTTTTGTATCCGCATCTGGAAGAGACACTTAAAATCCTTGCGAAACAGTATCCGCTTTATATTGTCAGCAATTGTCAGAAAGGATATATTGAGGCATTTCTGGATTATTATCAGTTCTGGAAGTATTTTGAAGATATTGAGTGTTTCGGAAACAACAATATGGATAAGGCATATAACATCGGCCTTGTTGTAAAACGAAATCATCTGGAACGTGCCGTTTATGTGGGAGATATTCAGGGAGATTATAATTCCAGTAAAAAGGCAGGAGTAGAATTTATTCATGCAGCATACGGATTTGGCAGAATTGAGGAAAGCGTGCCTGCGATTCCTGCGATTTCCATGCTGCCGGATGTGGTTTTTAAAGGGACAGATTAAAATACGGGAGAATGCCGTCTGACATTCTCCCGTATTTTATTTTTTGGAAATTTTCTTTGTAAAAAGATCTTTCCATGCCGCCGGATGAAACAGAATCAAAAGAGGAAAGAGCTCTAACCGTCCGGCCATCATGTCAAACATCAGCACATATTTTGAAAAGACAGAAAAATGTCCGAAATTTTGTGTGGGCCCGACTGCTTTGAGGCCGGGGCCGATGTTATTAATCGTTGCCGCAACGGCAGTAAAATTAGAGGTCAAATCTTTGCCGTCAAGAGAAACTGCAAGTACAGAAACAGAAAAAATTATAATAAAAGTAATGACATATACATTTGTGGAACGGACAACATCGTGTTCTATCGGCTTGCCGTCCATTTTGATTTTTTTAATGCTTTTTGGATGAATATAGCCGTTCATCTCTTTGACAATTGTTTTAGCCAGGACAATAAAGCGGGAGACTTTAATTCCGCCTCCGGTGCTTCCGGCACAGGCTCCGATAAACATCAATAGCACAAGTACAGTCTGGCTTGTTTTCGGCCACAGGTCAAAGTCCGTGGAAGAAAATCCCGTGGTAGTGATGATGGAACCGACCTGAAATGAGGCGTGTGTCAGCGCTTCAAAAATTCCCGAACAGGTATTTAAAATATTAAAGAAAATAATACAGACAGAAACCAGGATAATGATAAAATATGCACGCACTTCTTCCATAAAAAAAGCTTTTTTCACTTTTCCGAATAACAGCAGGTAATATGCATTAAAATTAACGCCAAAGAGTATCATAAATATGGTGACAACCCACTGCAGGTAAGGAGAGTAACTCACAAAGCTGTCATTTTTTATCCCGAAGCCTCCGGTTCCGGCAGTTCCGAAGCTGGTCGTTAAGGCGTCAAACAGCGGCATGCGGCCAAGCAGCAGAAAGATTACTTCAATTACCGTCATGGCAAAGTAAATAATATATAAGATGCGCGCTGTATAACGGATTTTTGGAACAAGTTTTCCTACGGAGGGGCCGGGGCTTTCTGCACGCATCAGATTGATATGGGAGCCTCCGCTAAGCGGAATAACGGCAAGCAGAAATACAAGTACGCCCATACCGCCAATCCAGTGGGTAAAGCTTCTCCAAAACAGTGCGCAGTGAGAGAGCGCTTCTACATCGCTTAAAATACTTGCACCTGTTGTTGTAAAACCTGAAATTGTTTCAAATAAAGCATCTGCAAAGGAGGGGATTTCCCCGCTTAGATAAAAAGGGAGGCATCCGAAAAAGCTTAACAAAATCCAGCTTAAAGCAGTCGTGATGCAGCCTTCTTTTAAGTAGAAAACCTGGCTGGCCGGAGGTTTTTTTGTCATAAAAAAGCCAAGGATAATACATACGGCTGCTACGCTGATGTAATAGATCCCTTCATTTTCAAAGTAGATGCCGGATACAATAGCAGGCAGAAATAAAAGAAGGCCTTCTATTTTCAGTACATTGCCTAAAATAAATCGAATGATTGAACTGTTCATTGTATCCTCCCGCTATCTCAAAATATCCATAATATCCTTAAAGCCTGTGTGAGTTGTAACAATCATAACGCTGTCTCCAACCTGTATCGTGTCCTGGCCGCTTGGAATCAGGATGGAACCGTTGCGGCTGATAAAGGAAACAAGGAGGTGATCCTTTAAGGGGAGATTCATCAGAGGAACATTTGTCACTCTGGAATCTTCGTAAACGCGGAATTCTATGGCTTCTACGCGGTAATCGAACATATGGTAAAGCGTTTCAATATTGCTGTCCATGGAATTTTTCTTGGCACGGACATATGCAATGATAGCTTCTGAGGTGATATACCGCGGATAAATGACACTTCCCAAATCCAGGCGGCTTATGACGCTTTTAAAGGAAAGATGATTGATCTTTGTAATCACTTTTGCGCTGGAAACCTGTCTTGCATGTAGGGTAAGAAGCACATTTTCCTCATCTACTCCGGTCAATGCAATGAAAGACTCTGTATATTCAATCCCTTCTTCCAGCAAAAGTCCGGGGTCTGTACCGTCGCCATTGATGATAATTGCTTTTGGCAGAAGTGTGCTGAGTTCTTCGCAGCGCCGCCTGTCACGCTCGATAATTTTAACCGAGATTCCGGCGTTAATCAGCTGAATGGCAAGGTAATAAGTTGCTTTGCCGCCGCCGATAATCATGGCATTTTTTACCTGCCGGGTTTTAAAACCAATCGTTTCCAAAAAGTTCTTGGCAATCTTGCGGGTAGCTACAAAAGAAATCGTATCTCCTGTTTCCATTTGAAAGCTGCCGTCAGGGATGTAGACTTCACCGTTACGTTCAATGGCGCAGATTAATATATCGGGTGCGAGGTTTTTGCCCAGATAGGCAATGCTCATGCCGCTTAAAATATTGCCGTCAGGAACCTTAAATTTGATCAACTCTGCCTGACCGTGTGCAAACGTGTTAACCTCAAGTGCAGTAGGAAGGTAAAGGATGCGCGCGGCTTCTTTGGATGCTTCCAGCTCAGGATTGATAATCATAGCCAGCCCCAGCGTTTCACGGAGATAATTGGCTTCACTGCTGTAATCAGGCGTGCGTACCCTGGCAATAGCAGCGCAGTTGCCGACCTGTTTTGCTACAGTACAGCAAAGCAGATTCAATTCATCAGAGTTTGTAACTGCAATGATTAAATCTGCGTCTTCAATACCGGCTTCTATTTGCACATTATAACTGGCTCCGTTTCCGGCAAGTCCCATAATGTCATACATACTTGCGATTTCCTGAACCTTCTGTGCATTATTGTCAATAATTGTAATATCATGCCCCTCTTTGCCAAGCTGCTCGATGAGCGTAGTTCCTACTTTTCCGCAGCCGACAATAATAATATTTAATCCTGGATGGACAGGATTTTTAGCTTTTATCATTTTAACATAATCCTCCTGTATTATGTTGGTACACCAGCTATATTATAGCACCCCATTTCAAAAAAAACAGTATATGATTCAAAAAAAAACAATTTTTGTAACGGTTCATTCCAGAACATCCTTCTGGGATAGTTTGTCCTTAAGTTCTACCGTATCAGCCCAGAAACGTTTTGGAATATTTTGAATCTGAAGTTTATCGTTTTGCCGCTCCCTGATGGCAATTGTATCAAAAAAGGCACGCCAGAGTTTTTGGAAACGCTCTTCATCCGGCGAAAAATCATGGAGGAGATTTGGATTCAGAGAAGAGGCGTCCGCGATTAAATAGTTTTTGGAAGCACTGTGGACGGCTGCAGTCTGGTGGACGGCATCATATATGATAAAATTTTCAAGCGGCAGCCGGTTTGTAAAATGTTCGGCCAAAATAGGAAGTACATCATTTTTCGGATGAACCCGTGCAAGTAAAATACCGTTTTTAAGTTCAGCAAAGCGCAGAAATTCCAGCAGATGATGCGCTTCATTTGAAGTCTGGCGGCATAGCTCAAAAATGCAGGAGATACAGGTCTCGCCCAGATATTCTAAAACTTTTGCGCCTTCCGGCAGGGCAAGCGCCATAACAATTGTCTGATAAATGGCGTTTGCCTTGTCCATGGATAATTTCCGGCAGCTTCCGTCTGCCATGGCACACCGGCAGATGGTGTCATAAAATCCGACGCCGAGCCGCCGGATTAAGGTCTGCGACACTTTCCGGCTTTTATAAAAATCGGGTGTAACGGGAATATATTCCGCAAAGAGTGTCAGAGTTTGGTTACTGGCAGAGGAAAGCTGTATATTTTTATGGCCCAGACGGCTTGCCCAGGCATCGTAAACACCGGTAAAAATACCGTCAATACTGTCTTCACATTGGAACACATACATTTTGGCCACCTCCTGATACCATGTCGTCAAAAAGCGAAATCTGCCGATAACTCTCTTCCCGCAATTCTCTTGGAATCTGTGTCCTGTCAGAAAGCAGATTCCGGCAGATGTAATCTTCATTTAGTTTGATGGGATACATCATGCGGCCGGCGCAGGTAATGAAATAAAGGGCGCGTTTTAATACGACTCCCATTTTTTTTAAATCGGGAAAATCCAGTGTACAGCCGCGTCTTGCTTTTACGATGCGTTTTGCGGATTTGGCTCCGATGCCGGGAACCCTCAGCAGCGTTTTATAGTCCGCAGAGTGGATTTCTACCGGAAAGTATTCCAGATGACGAAGCGCCCAGTCGCATTTCGGGTCCAGATAAATGTTGAAATTCGGACGGTCAGAAGAAAGCAGCTCGTCAACGGTAAAGTGATAGTAGCGGAGCAGCCAGTCAGCCT
>CAOKHR010000059.1 GCA_948468325.1 uncultured Lachnospiraceae bacterium
GCGGGACTCCGTATATTTCCTGTTTTTGCAGACAGATAAAGTAAAACGGGCAGAAGCTTTGGCAGCAGCGACGGCAATTGCGGGAGTTTCTGCCAACCCCCTGATTATATCGGCAGTGGAACAGGGAATTCTGGCGGCATGGGCCTATGTAGAAAGTATCTGCGATGTAAAGGCGCTGCTAGGCGGCGGCAAAGTTCCGCTGTTAAAAAATACAGGAAACTGGAAGACGCAGTTATCACAACTAGGACAGGCTGTGGGAATGGATTATAAAGGAGAATCCAAAGGACTTACTTATGAAAATTATCTGGATGTTTTTTTATACAGCAAAACCACAAAACAGGCTGCCTACCGCGGTATGGATCTTATGGAATGGAATATGCAAAATGAAGACGGATATGAGAAAAGCAGAATGGATTATATGATAACAGGTTTAAAGCTGACAGGAGAATACGATGCAGATACATTTTTCTTTGAGATATTCGGAGAATCGGCGGCATTTCGTTATCGTTTTTTGGAGCAGACAGAGTACGAATATGAGGGGGTGTCTCTTTGATATTAAAGAAAATCTCTCTACCTGTAAATTCTAAAAAATCTTCAAAAAGAACCAAGAAAGAGGCACCTCTTTGTATTCGTATGGAAGGGTCTTATTTAGTGGAAACGGCAGTGGCGTTCCCCTTTTTTGCCGGATTTATGGCGGTGCTGTTATTTTTCTTTCAGGTACTGACGGTACAGCTGGAAGTGGGAAATGCGCTGTTTAAAGCAGGGAGGGAGCTGTCTGTTGCTGCATGCAAAGAAGATTGCAAAGTCGGCATTTTGACTGCAAAAGGTCTGATGATGAAGAATATGCCAAAAGAATCTGCGGCACAATATTTTGTCAGAGGCGGCAAAGCCGGAATATCGCTCGGCAAATCCGATTTGTCCGGCAATTATATTTATCTGCAGGCAGATTACCAGATGGGAATTTTGTTCGGATTGTTTGGCAATCAGAAGATTCATATGACGCAGAAAGTAAAATGCAGGAAGTGGACCGGTGAAAGTAAAACAGAGGATGGAGAAGACGCAGACGAGATTGTTTATATGACATTAAACGGAAGCGTTTATCACAAAAGCAGAGACTGCACATATTTAAAGCCTTCCGTTAAAACTGCAGATGGCAGCAGTATTTTAAAGCTTCGCAATGCGGACGGAGGAAAATATTATGCCTGTTCCAAATGCATGAAAAATAAAAAACTGAATAATATAACAGTATTTATTACAGAATATGGTAACCGTTATCACAGCAAAAAGGACTGCAGCAAAATAAAGCGTACCGTATTAACGGTGCGTCTGTCACATGTAAAAGACAAAAGAGCCTGCAGCAAATGCGGAAAGGAGTAGTTTATGATACAGTCATATGTATTGCTTGGAACACTGGGGGTGCACAGCATTGAGGATATACGTCAGAAGAAAATAACCGTGACAATTACACTGTTTTCCGGAATTTTAGGAATTCTGATGCATTTGATTTTTCAAAATCAGAGTATATTTACAATGCTGACGGGAGTATTTTCCGGAAGCCTGATTCTTCTATTCAGTTATCTGTCAAAAGGAAAAATCGGCATGGGAGACGGTATCGTACTTATGCTGACGGGGTTATATCTGGGATTGAAAGAAAATATTCTTCTGATGTTAATTTCTTTTTTGGCAGCAGGAGTGTGGGGCTTGTTTCTGGTAACCGTGCGGCACAGTAAAAAAAGTGAAAGAATACCGTTCGTTCCGTTTTTATTTCTGGGATATGGACTGATGATGATTTTGTGAGGTGAACATTATGAAGAAACAGGAAGCGTCTTATACTGTAGAGATGTCCTTATTACTGCCGTTATTGCTGATTGTATTATTTACACTGGTGCATATGGGATATGAAATGTACAGACAGACAAAAGAGGCATCTGTCCGTGCATGGGACGAAACATTTTGCGCAGAAGAGAAAGTGCGGAAGATAAAATTTGCAGAAAATATTTGGGAGGAATTAACATGACCGAGTACAGGCGGTGCCAGGGTAAAAGCTATATGGTGATAAGCAGTGATGCGGCTGCGGCCGGATACGAATATCCAATGATAACGGAAAATAAAATTGCGGGACTTTTACCGGTAAAGATTTTAAATGTCAATGAACAGGTGCAGTATTGGTATGACATCAGCGGCAGACAGGCTCTGGAGGACCGGATGATAATAAACAAGGGAGGAAGCGGATTGTTAAAAAAACTGATTGTATCCCTGGCAGAAGCATTAGACCAGATTAGCGGGTATCTTCTTTGCGAGGACGGAATTTCCCTCGCGCCGGAAAAGATTTTTGTAGATGCAGAAGAAAAAGAAATTGCATTTTGTTATATGCCGTTTCAAAAAGAACCGTTTGAAGATTCACTGCGCAGTTTTATGGAGTATTATATTTCCCATATGCAGCATGGCAGAAGAGAAGATACGCAGAAGTGTTATGAAGTATATGAAAAATGTCAGCAGAGTAATGTGAGAACAGAGGAACTTTTGCAGATTCTCTTTGAAACGGAGACGTCGGAAACGATACCGCAGACTATGGAAACGGAGCCGGTAAAGAGTGAGGAAAAGGCGCAGAAGATTCTGCCAAAGCATCAGAGAAAGAAACTATTTGAACTGCTGCTGCAAAAAAATACATGGATCGGAAACATATTTCCGTTTAAAAAGAAACATATTTCTGCCGTGCCCTATGCTTTTGAGCCGAAAGAAGAAAACGAGCCGCTTTCCGGTTCAACCGTATTTCTTGGAAGTGAAATCAAAGAAACAATCGGAGAATTTCGCTATGAAGGGGACGGAAATGAAGAAAACCTGAAAATAACATCTTCCGTTTTTTTGATTGGCAGTCACAGAGAAGAGGCAGACGGAATTATTTCTGATGATACGGTAAGCCGGATTCATGCCAGAATCACAAAAGAGGCCGACGGCTACTATCTGGAGGATATGAATTCGACCAACGGTACGTATCGGAATGGGGAAGCGCTAAGTTATAAAGAAAAAGTGAAACTTGAAAAAAACGACAGAGTTTCTTTTGCAAAAGAAAGCTACCGCTTTGTGTAAATTGCTTGAAAAAATCGTTATAAAGCTTATAATAGAATGCAAAAAGGACAGAGGTCTTTATGAAACAGGATATTTTTAAAAAAATACCAATTGTAACAGTAGTTCTTATAAGCTTAAATATATTAGTCTGGATTGTTTTGGAGATGATAGGGGATACAGGGGACGGCATGTTTATGCTCGAACATGGCGCGGCATTTTTTCCCCTGATTGTGTACGAAAGAGAGTGGTGGCGGCTTTTTACCTGTATGTTCCTTCATTTCGGTTCAGAGCATCTGTGTAATAATATGCTGATGCTGGGGCTTATGGGAATGCGGTTGGAACATGTGCTGGGAAGCGTGCGGTTTGGAATTTTGTATATTCTGTCCGGACTGGCGGGAAGCCTGCTTTCTATGTATCAGGAAATGGATGTGACAGATTTTTCCGTATCTGCGGGCGCATCGGGAGCTGTGTTCGGCGTTGTGGGCGGTTTGATTGCCTGGGCCATTTTGCACAAAGGAAAAGTAGAAGGGCTGACAACAAAAGGGCTGCTTTTCATGGCGGCGCTTAGTCTTTATTATGGATTTTCTGCAGAAGGAGTAGATAACTGGGGACATATCGGCGGCTTGCTTTTGGGTCTGCTGCTGGGATGTGTTTTTGCTATCTTCTCAAAAGTCGTTGATTTTAGTAAAAGAAAACAATATACTAATGATATGGAGCCACAGTCAGATATTTCTTTAGATGGAGGAAACGATGAAGATTAATATATATTACGGCGGACGGGGACTGCTGGATGACCCTACATTATATGTTCTGGATAAAATGGAAGATGTTTTAAGCGAGCTGCGCGTAACGGTAGAAAGATTTAATATATTTGAGCATAAAAATGATATTTATACGCTGCCTCATACTTTTAAAGACGCAGACGGAATTATTCTGGCAACGACAGTGGAATGGCTGGGAATCGGCGGCTATATGCAGCAGTTTTTGGATGCCTGCTGGCTGTATGGGGACAAGGAACTGATAAGCGCTCTTTATATGCAGCCGATTGTTATGTCTACGACTTACGGAGAACGTGAGGGCGCTGTCACTTTGGAGAATGCATGGGTGATTCTTGGCGGACAGCCCTGCAGCGGGCTTTGCGGTTATGTGGAAGACCTAGTTACCTTTGAATTGAATCAGGAATACACGCTAATTATTGAAAAGAAAGCCGAAGACCTTTATCGTTCTATTTCCCAGAAAATAAAGGTTCTGCCCAGCAGCAACCAGGCAATTAAGCAGACGGTGCTAAGGACGCAGTCCATGGACTTGACGCCTCAGGAAAGCGAGCAGTTATCGAAATATGTATCGGATGACTCATATGTGAAAAAGCAAAAAGAGGATATAGAAGAACTGGCATCTATGTTTAAAGATATGTTGGGAAAAAGTGATGAAGAAGAGCAGTATATCAGAGAATTTAAGAGTCATTTTTCTCCTGCAGCGGGTTTTTCTGCTTCTTATCTGTTTATGATTGAGGGGAAAAAGCAGCCGTTATTTTTGAATGTGAAAGAAGATGAACTGGAATGCTACTATGCAAATAAAGAGAATATAGGTGTATACGCCAAGTTAAGCCCGGATGTTATGGATAGTATTGTAAAAGGCAGAGTCACGTTTCAGCGGGCATTTATGACAGGAGCTATGACAGCAAAAGGTAATTTTAAGACGCTTCGCATGTTAGATACCGTATTTAATTTTGGATAGCATTTGTATGTACTTATGCGCAGGGAAGCGTTATATGGAAAGTACAGCCGTCCTGCGGTCTTGAGTCTACCGTAAGGCTTCCGCCGTGGGATTCAATGATTTGTCTGGCAATTAAAAGGCCAAGCCCGGTACCGTTTTGCTTTGTGGTTTCAAAAGGAGTAAAAAGTTTCGGAAGGTACTCGGGGGAAATACCGCCGCCAAAGTCAATGAGATCTAGGTGCAGCCGGGAGTCTTTCTGATAGCAGTGGATTTGAATTGTTCCATGGCCTTTCATAGCTTCATACGAATTTTTTATAAGGTTGAAAAGCGCACGCTTAAATTTGGGAGGGTCTATAAAGACTTCCGGTAAGCAGGCGGAAAACTTCGTCTGGCAGTCAAAATCATCAGAACTGCAGAGCGCGATACAGGAGTGAATCAGTTCCGGCAGAAGAAGTTTCAGAGAAATTTTTTGCAGAGTTAAGTCATTGCAAAGACGTGCAGAAGACAGTTCAACCAGCATATTTTTAAGAGCTTCGACTTCCTGCATGGAATCGTTCCAATAAGGGAAGGTTTTAATTTCCGGATGGCCTTTTTCTATCAGCTGCAGAGAGCTGCTGATAAATGTGATGTTATTTTTAATTTCATGAAAAATTTTTTGGTAATCTTCGTTCGTCATGGGCCTGCCTCCTATTAATTTGTATTTAAGAGACTTGCAATTAGTTTATCATTGTAAAAATTGTATTTCAATAAAAACCATAGTACAAAATTCGACAGGAAAAGGAGAATAAAATTATGAAAGAAAGCAGTTGTATTTTTTGCAGACTGGCAAACGGCGAAATTCCGACAAACACGATTTATGAGGATGAGATGTTTCGCGTTATATTAGATGCCGCGCCTGCCGCTAAGGGACATGCACTTATTATTCCAAAGGAACATTACGCTGATTTGTATGAAATTGATGAAGAAACGGCAGGGGCTGCTATGAAACTTGCGAAAAAACTGGCGGCCCATATGACAAATGTGCTGCAATGTGATGGGTTTAACCTGGTACAGAATAATGGGGAAGTGGCAGGACAGACGGTTTTTCATTTTCATCTGCATTTGATTCCGCGCTACAAAAACATGAAAAATAACGACATTTTACTTTGGAACCATGAGAATTTTACAGAAGATGAAATGAAAGAGATATGTAATGACATAGCAAAGGGGCTGCATTAACGCAGCTCCTTTTCAATCATCTGAATAATCGTTTGAATAGAATCCATCTGGTTGCTTTTGGTCATTGCGCGGATGTAAGAATCTTTTTGGGAAAAGACAGTTTCAATGGCTGTCTGCAATGTATCGGCTGAAAGATTTTCCTCTTCTATTACATAAGAAAATCCCTGTTTTTCAAAAGATTTTGCATTTAAAATCTGATCTCCCCGGCTGGCTGCGGCAGAAAGCGGGATTAAGATGTTTGGTTTGTGAAGAGCAAGCAGCTCGCAGATGGCATTGGCGCCCGCACGGGAAATTACAATGTCCGCAAGTGCAAACATATCTTTCAGCTGCTGGCTGATGTATTCAAATTGTGCATAACCTTCCGTGTGAATCAGATTGTTATCCAGATTTCCTTTGCCGCATAAATGAATAATCTGAAACTTTTTTAAAAGGGAGGGCAGCTGCACACGAATGGCGTCATTTATTACTTTAGAACCTGTGCTTCCGCCGATGATTAAAAGCACAGGTTTGTTCTGGCTAAAATGACAGTAAGAGATGGCGTTTTTGGGATTCCCCGATAAAAGCTCTCTTCGTATGGGTGAGCCGGTTAAAACAGCTTTTTCTTTTGGAAGATATTTCAGGGTTTCCGGAAAATTGCAGCATACTTTTCTGGCAGATGGAATAGCAATTTTATTGGCCAGTCCGGGTGTGATGTCAGATTCGTGTATGATGACAGGAATATGCCGGAGTTTTGCCGCTAAAACAACCGGGACAGATACAAAACCGCCTTTTGAAAATACAATATCGGGTTTTATTTTGCGTAAAAGACGAAGAGACTGGCCGAGTCCTTTGATAACTTTAAAAGGATCTGAAAGGTTCTTTAAATCCAGGTAACGGCGGAGTTTTCCGGATGAAATGCCGTAATAAGGAATGTTTTCGGCTTCAATGAGTTCTTTTTCAATTCCTTTGTAAGAACCGATATAGCTGATTTCAAATAAATTTTCGCGGAGGCTGGGAAGCAAAGCGATATTGGGCGTGACATGGCCGGCAGTGCCACCGCCTGTTAAAACAATTTTTTTCATGATGGAATACCTGTTTCCTTTCTTGCTGATAATTAACTATATTATACTCCCATATGAAAATGTCAAGAAAAGACTTGTAAAAAAGAATGCGAGCATTAATAATAAATCTGAATTATAGGCAAGCTTTAAAAAGGAGAGACGCAGATATATGCGGGGAAAATATTTTCGTTATTTATTTGAAAACCTGGATGGAGGTCTGTTTCATACCGGCAGTATTTATGATAAAGAGAGGCAGACAGTTACAAATTATGTTTATATGGCAGGCGGTTATTATAGAAATGCGCCGCAGAATGCCGCAGCAGCTTTGACCAGAAAGGATGACAGGATTCCTGAGGTTATAGATATTTTGGTTGTAAGTTCTTATAACGCAAAATATATTAACAGGTTAATTGAAATGGTGAAAAATTGTGAGGTAAAAACAGTGATTCTGCCGTATCTGGCTCCAATCCAGAGACTGGTTCTGGTAGAAGAGATGAAAGACGGGAGTATTGCGGGAAAAGAAGCGGCTCATTTTCTGCAGGATCCGTATCGTTTTCTTAAAAAATGCGGCATTGCAAATGTTTACTTTTTATCCGGAAACGGGACGCCGATTCGCAGAAAGCCAGAGGAATTAGAGAAAAAGTTCTGTTTTGAGCAGGCAGATACAGAGGCGCTTAAAATTATCTGGGAAATGGAAGGCTATGCAATTCCTGTCGTGCAGGCAGGGTATTTTATAGAAAACGGATTTTTGTTCTATTTTGGTGTGTATGGATTGGATATACATGTTTTATCTGACTTTACAAAAGAGTATTTCAGCCATATTGAGAATATTGATAAAATATCAGAAAATGTCAATGAAGATTATACCAGTCAGATGAAACGCCTGATTCAGGAATATCTGCGAAAATTCGGAAATTCTCCTGTGACCACAATAACAATGTTTGAGGGGCCTTTGTATACATCTGTTAATGAAAATAACAGTTTTATGACAGAAAAAGAGTTTGACCGGAAAGAAAGCGGTAAAATATGGGCAGGCTGCAAAAGAGACAGAAAATGCGCCTGTGTGGTGAGCTGTGCGCATAAAAGGGATCACGATGTTATGCAGCATTATAAAAGCAGTACGAAAGAACCGAGATTCGGCATGCTTATGCTTGGAAATGCTAATTTAAACCGTTATTTATCTGAGATTCTGACGCGTTTTTCAAAAGTAATCCCCCAAATTCGGGGAATTGGTGTTCCAAACTGCGGAAACGGTGAGGACTGGAATCATCAGATTTTAGAGTTCCTGGGAATAAGGGACAGAATATACTGGATTTGCAGTAAGCATGATATGACTTCGCCGGGAGTCGTAAGTGATATTGTGCTTTCCGTTCCTAACAGCCGTTTCCTTGCCATTGACAGAAACTGGGGATGCTGCTTATCCGGCTATATTATTCCAAAAGAGGATATAGACTGACAAAAAACGGAGCCGGGTGTCAAAACTTGCGGTGAAAACATGGTATAATGACCTTTTCTTGTCCTTCATTTTTTCTTATAATTTAATTATAAAAAGAAAAGGAGGCATCGTTATGATGGATCAGATTATGCTGTACATAAGAGAAAATACGATGGTTACTGCAATGACAGCAGGCGTTGTCGCTTTATTTTTATTGTTTTTAGTATTTGTTCAGGTTACAAGGACAAGACGGGAAGTACATAAAATCTGCAAAAAAATCCGCAAATATTTTGACGTGGTATTTGCCGGGGAAGAGGAGGAAAAGGAGCCTGTCAAAGAAGCGCCGCAGGAGACCCAGATACCTGTATACAAAACTCAGGATGAATTACAGAGAGAACAGGAAGAACAAAAGAAAGCCGAAGATGCCAAGCTTCTTATGGATGTAATCTCCGAGGTTTTTTAGAGATGAAGGCTTGAACTATCCGAAAGTGTTTGCTAAAATGAGGGTTGTTATAAAGAACATACAGGAATTCTAATTTCACGGACAAAGGAGCGTGCATTATGAGTAAAGTTACATTGGATTATTCAAAAGCGGCAGGATTTATCAGCGAAGAAGAAATTTGCAATATGAGCAGGCTTGCAGAGGATGCAAAAAAACAGCTTGTTGCAAAAAACGGGGCCGGAAATGATTTTTTGGGCTGGATAGATCTGCCGGTTGAATATGATAAGGAAGAGTTCGCAAGAATTAAAAAGGCGGCACAGAAGATTCAGTCTGATTCGGAAGTTCTGATTGTAATCGGAATTGGAGGATCTTATCTGGGAGCAAGAGCTGCAATTGAATTTTTAAGACATGGATTTTACAATAATGTTTCCGCTGATATAAGAAAAACGCCTGAAATTTATTATGCCGGAAATAATATCAGCGGAGCATATATACAGGGGCTTTTAGAAGTTGTCGGAGACAGGGATTTTTCCATAAATGTAATTTCCAAATCCGGTACCACAACGGAACCGGCAATTGCATTTCGTATATTTAAGAAAAAGATTGAAGAGAAATACGGCAAGGAAGAGGCTGCAAAACGTATTTATGCAACAACAGATAAAGCGCGTGGAGCACTTAAAAAGCTGGCGGCAGAAGAGGGCTACGAAACATTTGTCGTACCGGATGATATTGGAGGACGTTTTTCTGTTCTCACAGCAGTAGGACTGCTTCCGATTGCAGTCAGCGGTGCAGATTTGGACCAGCTGATGGCAGGAGCAGCAGAAGGAAGAAAGCTGGCGCTTGAGCAGAAATTTGAAGAAAATGATGCATTAAAATATGCGGCAATTCGTAACATCTTATTAAGAAAAGGCAAAATGATTGAAGTACTTGCAAATTATGAACCGTCTTTGCATTCCGTAGCAGAATGGTGGAAGCAGCTGTATGGAGAAAGCGAAGGCAAAGACCAGAAAGGAATTTTCCCGGCATCCGTAGATTTAACAACAGACCTGCATTCTATGGGACAGTTTATACAGGACGGAGCAAGAATTCTGTTCGAGACAGTTATGAATATAGAAAAATCCAGAGGCAGTATTGTGATTGGCGAAGAACCGGCAGATCTGGACGGGTTGAACTATCTCGCAGGAAAAGATATAGATTTCGTTAATAAGAATGCGATGAACGGAACAATTCTTGCACATACTGACGGTAATGTGCCGAATCTGGTTGTAAATATTCCGGAACAGAATGAATTTTATCTGGGAGAATTATTTTATTTCTTTGAGTTCGCAGTAGGTGTCAGCGGATATTTGTTAGGAGTCAATCCGTTTAACCAGCCAGGTGTAGAAAGCTATAAGAAGAATATGTTTGCACTGCTTGGAAAACCGGGATATGAAGTGCAGAGAGAAGAATTATTAAAAAGATTGTAATGATTATAAAAGGTCTGTAAAGATTCTGTGAAAAAATAGACAGTTCAGCCTTACGTCTTCACTGTTACGGAATCTGCCCATTTAAAGTTTGGCTGCGCCAAAGGGCGGATTCCCTCTTGGAAAAATATGCGTTTTCTTACGGACTTTGCAGCCAGTGCAAAGTTCTGAGCTGAACTGTTAGTTACTTTTCACGGCTCAGGAAGCCGCTCAAAGTAACATTCGGAGCGATATTTAAAGTTTTGCTACGCAAAAACGCCCCTCACTCCTGAATCATGTTCTCACGGAATGCGCAGTAAATGCGCATTCCTGCCCCATGAAAAGTAACAACTGTTACAAAAAATATACCGGAAAATGAAAAAAGTTATTGACAAAGCAATTTTGACGTGATATTATAATCTAGCTGTCGCGGCAACACGGCAGTTAGACGGACCTTGATAAC
>CAOKHR010000060.1 GCA_948468325.1 uncultured Lachnospiraceae bacterium
CTGTTGTGTCATATATACACGTTTTTGTCCCATCTGTATAGGTCAATTTCGTGACATGGCCTGTAGCATCAACTTCAATGTCGCTAATTGTTCCCGGAACATCCGCCAGAGTCTTCACATCGCCTACATCCAAAGCTCCCGCAATATCGGCAGTTCCTTTTGCATACTCTTCATCCGCCATCGTCTGCGCAGCCATAACAGACTGCCTTGTCTCGGCAATTACCTGTTTCTCTTTTGCTTTGTCAATATAGCCCGTCAGAGCCGGAACTAACAGCGCCGCGAGAATTGCAAGAATCACCAGTACCACAATCAGCTCTACCAGGGTAAATCCCTTTTTGTTTTCTTTCCTTAATCTTTTCAACATACTTATTCTCCTTTTCTTTTTCATTTTCCGGAACCGTCCGCTGAACGGTTCTCCTTTGCAGTTATATCGTCTGTTTGGATGATTTGTGTGCAAAAGATTAAAAAATAATCTATAACCATCCTCATACATTCCCGATATTGTTGCATAAATCTATATAAACGTTAAAAATAACATTTATATCTTTTTGACTGCAGTGACTGCATCCTGCCTTTTCGCATCATAGCGAAAATCCATTACCATTTTGTCCCACACTGCCAGCTCTTTAAAATCTTTGTCTTTATAAAGCTTTAAATCTACATTGACAAACATAACTTTATCTCCTTCACTTACATTCTCCGGATAAGAAAATACCATCTTTAAATAATTTCCCATGTAATAGCCGTCGGTAAATATCTTATTTCCGGCTCTTGCAACAGCATCTTCTCCGTTCTGATATATATAAGAACCATCCGCAGCGTCACGGGTATAATATCTGATTAAAAGTTCTCCCGGATCTGTTTCCTCCAGTACGTCCAGTCTGGAATCTCCCAGCATAAGATCTGTCCCGCCGCATCCGTCCGCAGACAGCAGCGTTACATACCCCTGCTCGTTTATAAATTCTAATACGGCTCCGTCTGCGGAACCCTCCTGCCCCGAAATAGCATTACCGTTTTCATATATTTTTATATATCCGGAAACTGTCTGGCCGATCCCACGCAGCTCCTGTTCGATATTATCTAAAATAATCTGCGCATCCTCAAGTTCTCTCATCTGAAGGAATATCTTAGCGGCAGGACTCATAATTCCGACAATCATCGCCATCATTATGCTAAACAGCAGCATTGCAGCCGTCACTTCAACTAAACTCGTTCCTGCCCGGCCGTCTTTTAACTTCCAGGGAAGTTTTTTCAATCCTGACCACCTCCCGCATTTTCACTGGCAGAGCCATATACATAAAAAACAATCTTCCTGTCATTTCCGGATGCATCCTGATCCAGAACTTCTTTCTTTCCCTTTTCAATCTGCAGGGAAAACAAAATATCCGTTCCCTGCTGGCTTCCATCCGGTGAAACTGCGTGAAAGGATAAAGATTCCTTATCTCCTCCCGTAAAATCCGTTTTTTGCAGATTCCTGCAGATTCTTGCGTTTGTTTCCCGTATTTCTCTGCTTTTACTGAATGCATTCGTACAAAATGATATTGTTCCCTGCATAATCGCCACGATAAGCAGAAACAGAACTGCACTTATCATAACCTCCGGCAGAGACTCTCCTGATTTTTTAGATTTTATACCCAAAGGGCATCCCTCTATGACACGCTCCTGTGGAGCAGTCTCAAAATGTAAACCCAAAGGGCATCCCTCTATGACACGCTCCTGCGGAGCAGTCTCAAAACATAACTTTTTCTTCATGGATTTTCTCCTTCTGTACTCTGGGGCGTATCTGCAATCGCCTTTTGAAATACGCAGGTTTTTAAGTTTTCAAATCCGGGCTTAAACTCATATGTGATATTCAGCACTCCTTCCTGCCCGTAAGGCGTCGTACTGTTTTTGTACCACTGCTTTTCATTTTCATTCCATATGATTACTGTATCATTGTGTTTAAATGTAATATCCTGATACGTTACTTCCTGCTGGTATTCTGTAGCATACCGGTATGTAACATCTCCAATATCAGCGACTACCTCCACTGTAAACGCATACCGGAAAATTTTCTGGTTCATAATCTCCGCAGGTGTAATGCCGTTTTCATCAATTCCGCCTGTGTCATATGAAAATTCTCCCGATAAACTGTCTGCGGAAAGCCCCTCTTTGTACAAAATTACAGTAATATCTCCATACTCCTCTCCCGCCGGATAACTGCCTGCTTTATAATAAAAAGATGTATCCTCCGGACGGTCCGGATTATATTCTGCATAACGGTCATCCTCTAAGAATGTACAGGCAAAACGGTAAAAACTGTCACCCGGCGCAGTGTCAGGATCTGTGTAATAAAGCTCTTCATCCAGCGTCTGTGCAAAACTCTTCGCAAGCTGATAACAGCGCTCCTGTATAAGCCGCCTGTTTGCACCGGAAAGTATCAGTCCCGCCGTATAAATCATGGCAAGGGAAAATGCAACCAGAAATGCCGAAACACATACTACAATGACAAGTGAAGCTCCTTTTTTTGATTTCTGATCCATCATTTTCTCCCTCCCTTCTTCCTCATAAATTAATTGTGGAATACAACCTCATAAGGCTCTGATTTTACATAGAAACCGCTTCCCGGATCTGCCTCATTCACTTCCACATCAGCAGTAATATTTACTGATCTGGTATAAATTAAATCTGCTTCCTGCATATCGACCCTGCTGTCCTGATCCGAATTTACTGCATCCGGCAGTATAAATGTATATTCAAATCCTCCGCTTTCTGATTTCTTCACACAAATTGCTGCTTTCAAATCTGTCTGGCAGGAAATCATCAATGCTGCGTCTACCGCATATCTGCCCGGCACAACGTTGTGATACGAATCCAGCATAATTTCCTGTCCGTCTGTTATACTTCCCAGTTCTTCCCATGCATTATCCGCATTACGGAAAGATATTCGAACCTCTTCGCCGTCCTCTTTCAGCTTAAACGCATAGATATTTCCGTCTTTCGCCGTAAGGAATGCATAATAAACATCCGCATATTCCACACTGCTCCAGCAAAGAGCCGTATGATTTGCTTTCCATACATCAGACGTATTTTCCAAATCCGGATTTGGAGTCAGTACTGCTTCTGCCTCACGCTCTGCGCTGCCTACCGTAACTGCCGGGCCGGAAAGCTCTGCATAAGGCAGCCGCCATATATCAGGATTGCTTACCCATTCCGAGCTGACGTTTCCGTCTCCGGAAGAAATTCTGGTATAGAAAAGAATATACCTGCCTGCATATCCTGCAGAAAGCCCTGACATTGCATGGCTGTAACGGTTTACTGCTTCTGTGTTCATTTGCACCGGATGCGGCCTGCCTTCTTCATTCACGGAAGGATATGCGGCTAAAAGACCGTCCAGATTCGTTTCCTCTCCCGCGTCTATGCGGCTCCTTGCAGCTTCTGCAGCTTCTGCGCTTTCAAACACATATGCTTTCAAAAGATAGCTGCTTCCGCCGGGCGGAATACTTGACGCATCCGCTGTGACGGCCACCGAGAGCCCTCCATTTTGAAATTTCTCAAAAGATTTTGCATCTGCTTTATCATATTCCCAATTCTTTTCCCATACTACCCGGGGAGCGGAAAGCCTTTTTGGTATTGCAATCTCAAAAGTAATTCCGTTTACACTGTCTATGTATTCTTCACTGTTCAAGGCTGCCTGCGCTTTCAGGTAAATCTGTATGCGTCTTCCGGAATAAGCTTCTAAATTCACGTCTGTTTGGTAAATATTTCCGGGAACTCCCGCAGCCGGCACGCTTTGCGGATTGCCGTCCGCATCGCAGACCGGAACGGCTTCTTCTAATGTTACATTATCTTCGGCATACGGCTGTATATAAATCTGATAAGACACGCATCCTGTTTCCGGCCGGATGGCATCCCACTCTACCATATAATACAGCTCATTAATATCCGGATTTGTTACTCTTGGCTGCTCCGGACGCGGCAGACGCTTTCTTATCGGATATGTTTTTTCAGCAGTCAGTCCGACTTTCCCTGTACCTGCCGCATCTCCTTTACGCGTCACAATAAGTTCCACTGCGTCATAAGACCAGTTCTGGGCATCTTCTGTAATAAAATTGCCCGATACCTCCCGGTCTGTAAAAACAGATACCCTGCTGGTGGTGCTGCCGTCCGCATTTTTTATAATGCCGTTCATCGTTACCAGATACCTGTCACCTGCCTGATAAGTTTCCTCATCCCAGCGGAATGTATAAGTAAGACGACCGTCATCTGACAAATCAGGAGCCAGGCTTTTTCCATCCTGGATTTCCATCAATTTGGGGCGCGGCAGCCACTCAAAAAGATTTTCTGAAGTCCATCTGCACTGTGCAAATGTGTTGTCACTCAAAACATTGCTGTATGCATATTCCCATTTGGAGCCGGTAACCGTTGTGCCGTCTTCCGCTGTCTGTGTATCTACCGTCAGCATACTGATATTATAATCGTCATTCTGATTTACTGCATAATACGTATATACAGGCCCTAAACCGGACTGTGCATACCATACCCGCACTTTCATATTCTCCGCATCTGCAATATATTCAGGAAGATTTGTAAATTCGGCTGCTGCCGCTCCTCCTGCTGTTGTCAAAATATCGGTACTCTGAAAAACTGCATCTTCATGTACGACTCCGTTTTCATCTTTCCATGTTCCTATCAGGTCCGCTCTGTATACAGGAGGCGTCGTAACATTTCCTCCATTCCCCGAAAGCGTTACCGTAATACTCAAATCCGAAAGACTTACACCGGAAACCATACTCGAAGGCGTCGCCGTTCCCGCTGCTGCGTTTCCGCTCTTATGCAGCGTAATTTCCGGTACATTTACCGGCAGATAAACGGGCAGAGACATCTGGTCCGCTGCCGTCTGTATGCTGCCGGATTCGTCCTGAATGCGGACTGTTGTCGTAACAATCAGCTGCTCAAGAGAATTTGCAGTCTGACGGTGATAATTTTCCTGTCTTGTCGAATCAAATCTTAAAACTGTTCCGTCCATCAAAGCCAGTTCCACTTCCCAGTCATCATACGTAAAATCTTTGGCGTTTAACAGACTGAACCGATACTGGTAATTTCCTTCTGTTCCCATAAGCTCCGCACGTATTTCCGGAGCAGCCGAGATTACATACAGCGCAACCGTATTAGAATCCACTTCAGCTGACCGCTCCAAACCATTCTTATTTCTGGCAGACAATCTGACGAATACCTCTCCGCCTTTTGCGAATTCTTCATCAGAAATATGGAATTTGTACTCTTCTCCTTCAAAAATAAAGGAATTGCCTGTACTGCCTTCGATCTGTATGATTTCGTCCGCTCCCCCGTCAGAGCCTTTCCGGTATAATACCGCTTCGTATTCTACGTCGCTTTGTGCATAGGAGGAAGCTTCCACACGGACTGTGAAATCCCTGTTTTCTTTGGATAAAATAACTTTTTCGGGTGCGATAAGCATTCCTGACTCTGTATAACAGAATTCGCGCACATAATTGTCAAAAATACTGCCTTCCCTTACCACGGAATTCATATCCGCATAAGTATCTCCTGCGGCAACGGTAAAAAGAACTCTTCCGATTGTATTTCCCGCATACAAAACATTGTTATTATTTATTGTTATGCTGTTTATGAGATAACTGCCGCTTCCGGGATTTAAATATACAAAATACTGCGTATTATTCTTCACCAGTCTGTACACCCATCCTGCATTTGCTCTCTGTAAATCCGTATTTGCCCCGTTATCTCTAATCAAAGTACCGCCCGGAAAACTCGAAACTGTATTTTCACTTAAGAAAAAGTTAAATACACGATTTCCGCTGCCTGAATTGATGCTGTTTACTCTGGAAGCTCCGTTTTTATAAGAGACAACCGGATTATTGACCTGATTATAATTTCCGCTGGCGCGGTTTACGGAAAAGCAGTATTTCAAAGTTGTATTTTCAGAGCCTTTCGCCCCGTATCTGTCTCCTAAAATACCGCCGACAAAATTTGCTCCTTTTAAAACAGATGCATAATTCCGGCATCTTGTAATATTCAATGCAATATTACCGGTGGATGTTTCAATTGCGCTCTGCCCCGGATTGTCGCAGGAAAAGAATCCCACAATACCGGAAGCCATGGAAGCAGAATAAATTTCAACTCCTGCTCCGTTGACACAGTCTGTCACTTCAATGGTATAGTTCTGTGCATTGGCCGCATTCTGCACTCTATACGCAGTCACGTTGCCTAAAATTCCCGCACTGTCATTTGCACAGTTTGCGACATTTTTTCCTGTCCGTCCGTAGATATTTCCATAATTGCCGCAGCCGGCAATACGATACGCATGATTCTCATAAGCATGATAAATCTGCGCAACAATGCCGCCGGACGCTCCCAGCCATCCGCACCCGTAAGTCGTCTGAAGATTTCCATAATTATAGCACTTTTCTACCGTGCCGCCGCTTCCTGTCCACTGTCCGAGAATACCCCCGGAATAATGCGTATTTTTGCAGTACACCGTTCCGTAATTCACACTGTTATTGATACTCCATTTACTGCTGGTGCTGTTATTTTGATTTCCGACAATACCGCCTGCAAAACGGTCTGTATCCCCTCCGGATAACTGTCTCCCGACAAAAGCACGGTTCAGTAAGAATGAAAGATCTTTCTCCGATTCGTTCATACCGATAATTCCGCCTGTACCTACTCCGATTGCCTGCGATTTATTATTCAGATACCAGTTTCCGGTCGCACAATAGGCAACCCTGCCTGTAGGCGCGTTATATGCAGCAATACCTCCCACATTGCCGTTTGTACTCATAATCATGGAAAGGCTTCTGTCTGCACTGACTTTTTTGTTCGTATCGCTGTATGTCTGATCTTCCATCTGCTGTGTTTCATTCCAGACAACATATCCTTCGTCTGCCGCAGCGTGTGCCGCGGAAGCTGCCGAAATTAATTCTTCCACACTGCTGACCGCGACCCCGTACGGCCCTTTCATCAGCTTTGTCATTTCAAGATCTCCGGAATGCTCAATATTTCCTTTGTTGTATCCGGCAACACCGCCTGCCATGCCGCTGTCAGCATGAATCGTATTTCCGCTGCCTGCAATTACACATCCCAAAATCTCTCCTGCCGTTTCATTTTTTCCGGCTATGCCTCCCACATGGGAAGACAGGTTTTCTTTTTCCGCTGCAGTACTTGTACTGGTCGCCGTATAAACTCCCCTGACATCTAACATAAAGCTCTCAACGCGGCATTCTTCCAGAATACCGCTGTTTCTTCCTGCAATTCCGCCATAGCAGTTTCCTGCCGCACCGCCTTCTCTCTGTATCACCAGTCCATTGTGAAAGCCGCAGTTTTCTATGCTTGCTCCGGCCTGATTCTCACCCGCAATACCGCCGAGGAAGCGATAATTGGAAAAGTTTGTAAATGCCAGCCCCGAAACTGCCATATTCCGAATCAAAGCGCCGCCGTTTCCGTTTCCAAAGCCCCGATTCTGCCCTGCGACGCCTCCGACTGTCAGATTATTGGCGCTGACATTTATCTCTGGCATAGATGCGACGGCCCTGCTGTCAGGATCTTCCACATCTGCCATGCTCTGTATTACACCGCTTTCGCTATTGATACCGGCAATGCCGCCGATAATTTTTGCCGTTCCCGAAATCGTCACATTTCCCGCAGGAAAACTGTCAGAAACCACGCCGTAATTGACTGCACATACCGTACCGACAGCATCCGCACCGCGGCTGCTGATTTCTATTGTCTCTGCCAAACGGGTGTCTCCGACTGAACAATTTACGATTTGTCCATAATTTTCCGCGCAAATTCCTCCTGCATACCCCTCGTCGCTGACAACCTTTCCAAGATTTCTGCAGTCCCGGAGTACAAAATCCTGACCGTTTACAGCCACGATACCGCCTGCGGGACCATGATCTGACATAACGCTTTCACTTTTATTGCATGCCCTGACAATACGTCCCGCACTCTCCGTGCCAGAAGCTTTCCCTGCTTTTCCGATGATTCCTCCGGCCTGGCCGTCTTTGGCGTGTACGAGTTTTGCGGCGCAGACTAAATAAGCATTCTCCTGGCTGGCGGTAAGCACGCCTTCGTTAATGCCGACAATACCGCCCACATTTTCTTTGCCGGCAATGCTGACCTTATCTCCCACAACGGCAGCTTCCCCGCTGCCCGTGCGTATTATTTTTCCTTCCGCTCCGTTTAATCCTGCGATACCGCCGATGCCTGTTCCGCTGTTGCCGGTAATTGTACATGCCGAATCTACATCTGCCGAATCCAGCTGCACCTCGCCGTAATTTTTTCCGGCAATGCCGCCTGCATAATCTTTTGCTCCCGTCACATTTGCACGGTTTTTATTATCTTTCAGCAGCGCGCCCGCCATATTATATCCCGCAATGCCGCCCACACAGCTGCGGCCGGATATATTTCTTCCCGCCTGTGTGCTGCACATGGCAATTGTTCCGGAAAAATATTCCCATATTTTACGGTTGACATCTTCGTATCTGTTCAACTTTTTCTGCCCGGAATCAGCGCTCACATTCAAACCGGCAATGCCGCCGATATAATCCTGTCCCGGACTTCCAAAATGATCCGAAAGCGTACAATTAAACACACCGCCCGCATTAAATCCGACAATACCTCCCAGACCGATAAAATCATTCATCGTTCCTGTATTAGAGCAGTGATCAATAATCTGGTTATCCAGATTTGCACCGATAATGCCGCCTCCGATGGAAACATTAATATCTTCGTTTTCCAGACCATCTGCATCCGCGCCCACTTCCTGGCTCTTAAGATATTCTTTCAGTGATACGCGGCCGGCATTTTCCAGGCTGCTTTTTGATATATTGCCGGAATTTTTACAGTTAATCAGCTTTAATCTGCTGTTTCGCTCGCAATAGCCGACAATTCCTCCGACATACAGGTCTGCGGAAACCGGCATATTATTATTATCGCTTACCAGCATCGAGTTACTGTTCTCACGGTTGCTGACAGTAAGGCAGTATGGGTTGCCCGACTGCATAACGGCTGCCGGAATTTTCTGGTCATTCAGCACAGGCAGTATTTGTTTCACTGTCTCATTTTTCAGATAATCCAAAAGTGAAATATTCTCTGCCGCTTCTTTGTCCAGCTGTTCTTTTGTATATGTTCTCTGGTATCCGATTACACCGCCTACAAAAGCTTTCCCTTCAATATTTCCCAGCGTGTTATCCGACTTAAATCCATCCATTGCGGTATCTTTTGACAAATCCACGACATTTGCGCCGATACATCCGCCCACATAATAATTTCCTGTCACGCTGCCGGGCTTAACGGAAATTGTCTGATCTAAAATTTTTTCCGATGCATTCAGGCCGATACATCCGCCTGCTCCGTTGCCGTAAGCATAAACTCTTCCTCCAATCAGCGTATATGCCACGTCAAGCGTACCATTTACATCATTAAAACCGATGATGCCGCCTACATAATTTCTTCCTGTTACAACGCCGGAAACAGACTTCACGGTAATCACCGGATTTTCGGCGGAAAAAATAACGTCTCCATTATTATATCCGACCAGGCCTCCCGCACAGTCACCGACAGCTTCCCATGTTTTGACAATTGTCTGAAAAATCATACCGTCATAGTCGGACACATAACTGGCACAGTCGCGGATAACCCCATTTTCTCCGTTGTATCCTACGATTCCGCCGATATACTCTTCGTAACCTGCCGCAACACCGTTATTGATGCAGTTTAAAAGTGTTGTCGGTGCAGTTCCGTCATTTTTTCCGATAATTCCTCCAACGCAGAAATTTCCGATTACATATCCCGCATTTGTTGTCACAGAAATACCGTTATTGCCTGTAATTACTGTCCTCGCATCATTAGAAAGCCCTCCTGCTATACCGCCTACATAATCAGAACCGAGAATATATCCTCCCATCTGCGTACTGCATCCTGAGATTCTGCTGCTGCTCCCGTAACCAATGATGCCGCCTACATACTGTCCCAAAAGCACCTGCTCTTTCTGGGAAACATCATATTGATAATTATCCGCCCTGCCGGACGCACTGACGGAACTGTCAATCTTCACCTGGTCGCCAAAACCCAGTATACCGCCGAAATACCTTCCCTCCAGCTGATGTTCCTCTTCTTCATGATCCGTAAGGCAGAGCACCAGGCCTTCATTGTCACAGTCCTGTATGCTGACATATTCCTGGCCGGATATTGCTTCACTTGCAAAACATCCCGTTAAATTGCCGCCGATTCCTCCGGTAAAGAGATTGCCCTTTACACTGGCGTCATTTTTACATGATGCGATTTTTACATCATCGCCGATATATCCGTAACCAAAAATTCCTCCTATGCCGTATCTGTAATTTTTCGCTTTTTCTTCCGGTGACTGCAAATCATCGGAAATACCTGCAGTATGCGGAACCGGAAGACGCCCAACGACGGCTCCGTCCATTTTAAGATTCTTAATCACAGCCCCGTCCGTCAGCCGGACCAGCCCGCCGCTTTCACCTTTTCCTGCGATTACACCGATCAGGCCGCCGATTCCCGCCGCCCTGCTGTCTGTCTGTTCCTGACCCGTTTTGCTTCGGTTTAAATACTGCACATCCACTGTCTGCGCATCTTTTTCTGAAACATTCACGGTAATATCTTCTAATTTCCCCCCCCCGCTTCTTCCGGATAAAATTCCCACGCCGCTCAAATAATTTAACGTTCTGTTTCCGTCCTCCTGTTTTTGTTCCAGAAAAAGCTTTGGATTTGAAAATGTCAGT
>CAOKHR010000061.1 GCA_948468325.1 uncultured Lachnospiraceae bacterium
CTGCAAATAAACACAAGCATTACATATGACGAGGAGCTTTTGCGGGAGAAGGTAATGTCTTTAGACTGTCTGAAAGAAGGACAGATGCGAAAGCCCCAGAATGCATTTATACAGATGACAGAAGAGGGATATGAGCTTGTTCCGGAAGACAGAGGAACTTATCTGATTCCGGACAGAGTATTTGCCAGAGTAAAAGCGGCGGTAGATGCCGGGGAATCGGAGTTTACATTTACGGATGACCTTTATGAGAAGCCGGAAGTGACTTCGGATGATCCGGTGCTTTCGGAATGTATGGCGAAGATACAGTCTTTTTTTGGAGCAGAAATTACATATGATATGGGTGAAGATAAAGAAGTTGTTGACAAGAGCGTCATTTCTTCCTGGATTACAGTCGATGAAAATTATAATGTCTCGTTTGATGAAAGCAAAGCAGCCGCTTATGTCCAGAGTCTGGCAAGTAAATATAATACTTACGGAGACGAGCGGGAGTTTTTGACTGCAAAAGGAGATACGATTACGATCGGCGGCGGAGATTACGGCTGGGTTATTGACAAGGAAGCCGAACGGGAACAATTGATTCAGGAAGTAAAGAACGGTGAAATCAGGACAAGGGAGCCGGTCTATTCCCAGACTGCCGTCAGCCGCAACAAAAATGACATTGGCAATACGTATGTCGAAGTAGACTATACCAATCAGCATTTGTGGTACTTCGAAGAGGGCGTCTTAAAGCTGGAATCGGATTTCGTATCCGGAAACATCAGCAGAGGGAACGGTTCTCCGGACGGCGTGTTTAAAGTCGTTTATAAAAAAAGCCCCGCTGTTTTAAAAGGCGAAGATTATGAATCCGATGTAACTTACTTTATCCCGTTTGCATATAACGTAGGTTTTCACGATGCTTCCTGGCGGGGAAAATTCGGCGGTACGATTTACAAGACCTCCGGTTCCCATGGCTGCGTTAATATGCCGGAAGAAAAAGCGGCAAAATTATATGAAATGGTCGAAGTGAATACGCCCGTTATTGCGTATTACAGGGAAAAAGTAAAACTGACTGCGGAAAATACGAAAATTTCCAACGCCTATTCTTATGTGGATGAAGAAAAAGAAAAGGCAAGGCGGGAGGAAGAGCAGCGGGCGGCAAGCGATGCTGCCCAGAATATGCCGCAGCCGGGAGAGGGGCAGCAGATTACCGAAGACGGAAGTATTGAGCCGATTGGATAGAAGCGTATATGCATATACAGAAAAGAGGATGAAAAAATGGAATTATTGTATAAGAGTACCAGAAATGCAGACGAGAAAGTGACTGCATCACAGGCAATTTTAAAAGGGCTTGCAGACGGCGGGGGACTTTTTGTGCCGGAAGAGATTCCGTCACTGGATACGGATTTGGATGATCTGGCAAAGATGACATATCAGGAAACGGCATATCTGGTTATGAGTAAGTTTTTGACAGATTTTACGGAAGAAGAATTAAAAAGCTGCATCGCATCTGCTTACGACAGTAAGTTTGATACGGAAGAGATTGCACCTCTGGTAAGTGCGGGAGGCGCTTATTATCTGGAATTATTTCACGGCGCTACCATTGCCTTTAAAGATATGGCGCTGTCCATTCTTCCGCATCTGCTGATTACTGCAGCAAAGAAGAATCATGTAACAAATGAAATTGTCATTTTGACAGCGACTTCAGGAGATACCGGAAAAGCAGCGCTGGCGGGCTTTGCAGATGTTGAGGGCACAAAGATTATCGTATTTTACCCTAAACACGGCGTAAGTCCTATTCAGGAAAAGCAGATGGTGACCCAGAAAGGAGAAAACACATTTGTCATAGGCATCCATGGAAATTTTGACCAGGCCCAGTCCGGAGTAAAAAAAATGTTTTCGGATGCTTCCCTTGCAAAAGCAATGGGTGATGCAGGCTATCAGTTTTCTTCTGCCAATTCCATTAATATCGGCCGTTTGGTTCCGCAGATTGTGTACTATGTGTATGCATATGCAAAATTATATGCAAATGGTGAAATTGCGAAAGGGGAAAGAATAAATATTACAGTGCCGACCGGCAACTTCGGAAATATTCTGGCCGCGTTTTATGCAAAGCAAATGGGGCTTCCGATTGCGAAACTCATCTGCGCCTCCAACGAAAACAAAGTGTTATATGATTTCTTTTCAACCGGTATTTACGATAAAAACAGGGAATTTATGCTGACGTCTTCTCCGTCTATGGATATTTTGATTTCCAGCAATCTGGAGCGTTTGATTTACCGCATTGCCGGGAATGATGCCAAAAAGAATGCGGAATTTATGAAAGCGCTTATTTCTGACGGCAGATATGAGATCACAGAAGCAATGAAAGATCAGCTTAAGGATTTCTATGGGAATTATGCAACAGAAGAAGAAACGGCCCGGATGATTCGGGAATTGTATGAAGAAACAGGCTATGTGACAGATACACACACGGCGGTAGCAGCGGGCGTATACAGAAAGTATAAGGAGGAAACGGCAGATAATGATGTAAAAACCATTATTGTTTCTACGGCAAGCCCGTATAAATTTACCAGAAGCGTTATGAATGCGATTTACCAGAACAAATACGATTTCATGACAGACTTTGAACTGGTGGATGAACTCAGTAAAATTTCCGGGGTAGAAATTCCGCAGGCAATCGAAGAGATTCGAAGTGCAAAAGAGCTTCACGATTGTGTATGTGAGGCAGATGAGATGGAGAGCATCGTAAAAAAGATTTTAAATATTGAGGAATAATAAAATCAGGAAGGGCGAAAGCCCTTCCTTTTATAGTTTAATCAGTATGTTTAAAGTTCCGAAAGGATAAGTAATCGGCAGATGAATCATAGTGGATGTCGTGCTGATCAACGTATTTTCCAGGTCTGTCGGCGGATTTAAAAGAAGTTCAATGGAATCCTCATTTGAAATATTTACATTAAATAAACCATTATGGATATTTAAGAAATCCTTTATCGAATCTTGCACATATTCATTGTAATTTAAATACTCTTCTCCCGTGTAACGGGATGCAAACATAATGGCAGTATCTTCTCCCATATCAAGATAGGAAATTAGGGAATATTCTCCGTTAATAATCTGACCGGCACAATGCTCTGTTATGTATTCCTGACATAATGTAGGATTTAAGGGTATAAAATCTTCGCCGATAAAACGGATCAGATTATTAAATAAAAGAGATAAATATTTAATCAGATAATTCGGAATATCTGAATAAGTAATTAAAAACAGGTTGCGGATTAATGTGTGCAGATTTTCCTGTTGTATACTGGCATTTTCCAGCTGGGAAAGTTCATTTTCCTCCTGATAAGAAATGATATACTCTTTTAATTCAGCGTCTGTCATAGCGCCGTTTTCCACTAACCGCTGGCCGATCAGCAGATAAATCGGTATCTGCTGATTGAGAAGAGTCTCAAGCTGCTCATTTGTCAAATATCCTGCTGCAACTGCGAGTTCGCCGAAACGTTTGTTTTCATGAGCCTGCCGTATCAGAATATCGTTTACCTGTGAAACATTCATATACCCGGCATGGATAGCTAATGTGCCGAGTTTCAGGTGTCTGATATGCTGTTCTTCCATAGCCTGAATTACCTGTCCTGCAGTGACTGCCTGTTTGCGTAACAGATAATTGCCGAAAAATTGTGCGTACATTTATTCTCCTCCTTCAAAACGACTTTTGAGAATAGATTCTATCTGGCAGCTGTTGAGAGGTTTTTGAATAAAATCTCTGGCTCCAAGCTGGATAGCCTGTCTTAACTGTGATTGTGTGCCAACAGAAGATACAATGACAACATCTGCGTCAGGGTCTATTTCCATAATTTCAGATATAGCAGAAAGACCGTCTTTTACCGGCATAACAATATCCAGAAAGACAAGATCCGGAGAATGCTCTTTATAAAGATCGACGACTTCCTGCCCGTTTGAAGCCTCTATGATACGATTTACTTTTAGAGGAGAAATAATATCATTTAATTGTTTTCTTGCTAAAATGGAATCATCACAAATTAATATTTTTGTATCTTCTAATTTCATAGTAACGCTCCTTTATGCTGAATATAATATATCATATTTTATACCATACATTGCAAAGTTTCAATATCTTTCTAAAAAATTAGCAAAGCGTAAGTTTTACGATTGCATGAAAGGGCGCTTCCATATATAATGGAAAAGAAAGCGAGGGATAGGAATGGACTATATAATTATTTTTGATGTCATCATAGCGGTTTTGGGCATGTATCTTTTGTACTCTGCACTGCAGATGAAACGGACGCAGAAGATCAGTACATTAATTGTGAACAAAGATGCAATAGCAAAATGCAGGGATAAAAAGAGCTTTATCGAAAGTATTTACAAAAAAATGGCGCTTTTCGGCATTGTTTCTATTGTTTTTGGAATCTGCGGCTGCATTGACGATATGGTGTATAGTTTTGGAAGAACATACGATATTGTCAGCGTATTATTATATCTTGCCGCCTGGTTTTTGTTTTCAAGAGAGATCAGAAATGAGAGCGGTAAATATTTTTACCAGGAGGGTTGATAATGGAAAGAAAGAATAATGCTGTTTTTAATCTGACTTTAGCGGCAATGTTTCTGGCGATTGGATTGGTTCTTCCGTTTTTTACAGGGCAAATTCCGCAGATTGGAAGTATGCTTCTGCCGATGCATATTCCGGTTCTTTTGTGTGGTTTGATCTGTGGCTGGCAGTATGGCCTCTGCATTGGTTTTATTATGCCTGTCCTGCGGTATTTTTTGTTTGGGATGCCGGTGCTGATGCCAGGCGGAATTGCAATGGCTTTTGAGCTGGCTGTTTATGGTCTGGTAGTCGGGCTTTTATATTCCCGTTCCCGTTGGAAATGCGTAATTGCGCTTTACCGCAGCATGGTTTCAGCAATGCTTTCCGGACGCGTTGTATGGGGTATGGTGCAGATGTTTCTGCTTGGAATAAGAGGAGAAAGCTTTACATGGAAGATGTTTCTGACGGGAGCTTTTTTCAATGCAGTTCCCGGTATCATTCTGCAGTTTATTTTAATTCCGTCTATTATGGTTGCTCTGAACCGGACAGGTCTTGTACCGTTTACACAGCATAAAGCTGCGCTGAAAAAGAAAGCCGAAAAATAAAAATAATATGTATACCGTAGAATTTAATGAAGATATAAACGCATGAATAAATTCCGGAAGAAAGGGTTTTCGCAGCGTGATCTTGCATAATTAAGCGGAGTAAAACAACCTGCCATTGTAAGATTGGAAAGCATGAAATCAACGCCTCAAATTGACACATTATTAAAGATATTTGCTCCGTTGGGGTATACGCTTTCAATCACATCAATTGAGAATAAGCAGAAAAAGGGATATGAGATAATAAAAGACGATGTCCGGTGTCAAGAGCTTATTTTGTGATTTAGATACTGTATAGAGATATGCGGTGTTTTTTGTTTTGGGGTCCGGAATAATATTGTCATTTTTTGAATAAAGTTGTATAATGGTAAAAATAAGAACGGGGGAATAATAGATGAATATGCAGATGGAAAGTGTTCTGCCAAACGGATTTGTGCTTGAAAAAGCGCAGAATATGATGCATGGAACATATCGTGGGATTACTTTTCTGATTGTACCGATGGAAGCAGAAAATCAATATCATGTACAGATTTATGCAGAGGTAGAAAAGAATCCAAATAAAGATACTTTTTTGAGAAGTTTTAGCAGTATAGGCCAGAAATATCCTTTTGTACATCATACCAGTTATAACGGCTCGGATATGGTTTCTGTTTATGTGGTTTCCGGCGGGCAGGACGATAAAGCAAATCTGATGGCTGCGATTGCTGCTGCTGCGTCCGAATGTGAAATGTATGAAATACATAACTGCTGCGCACATTGCAAAAATGTTGTGCCGCTGCATGCAGCTGCCGTAGACAATGCACCTCTTTTGATCTGTGATTCCTGTTTTTCCCAGATGATGAACAGAACGGGCAGTACGGCTGCCAGAAAAGAAAATCCCCTGCCTGGCATTATAGGGGCGGTTTTAGGCGTTTTGATTGGTTCGGCTTTGTGGATTGCAATTGCACAGATTGGATTTATTGCAGGAATCGCAGGACTTGCAATTGTATTCTGCGGAATGAAAGGATATGAGGTTTTAGGCGGAAAACTTTCAAAAAAAGGAATTGTCATTTGCATAATTCTTTCCTGTCTGGTAATTCTGGGAGCGGAATTTGTATCGCTTGCCATTGCCGTATATCGGGAGATGAACAAAATGTATGAACTCACGTTTACAGAAGCGCTTAGCTGGATGCCCGAAGTGATACAGAGACCGCAAACGATTGTTATCATCGTAAAAGATCTGGTTGTTGGATATTTGCTTACAATCTGGGCAAGCTTTGCAAAGCTAAAAAGTGTATGGCATCAGGTGGGAGAAGTTCCGGCACAGCATCATATAGTACGTTTTTAAAAATATTAAAGCAAAAAACCGTGCATCAGACGATAAAAAGCTGATGTACGGTTTTTTATATATTAAATATTGCAGAGAAAGCCTTTATGATCTTTTAGAAACAGGGATATATTCTTTGTGGCTGTCTACATATTTATATGCGGGACGCATAATCTTTCCGTTATAGGAAAGTTCTTCCAACCGATGGGCGCTCCATCCGGAAATTCTTGCGATGGCAAAAATCGGAGTATAAAGCTCCAGCGGAAGATTGAGCATAGAATAAGCAAAGCCGCTGTAGAAATCTACATTGGGGCTGACACCTTTGTAAATTTTGCGTTCTTCTGCGATAACTTTCGGAGCAAGACGCTCAACAAGAGAATAAAGTGCAAATTCCCTGTCTTTTCCTTTTTCTTTTGAAAGACGTTCCACAAAAGAATGGAAGATAACGGCACGCGGATCGGAAAGTGAGTATACGGCGTGTCCCATACCATAAATCAGTCCTGCATGGTCAAATGCTTCTTTGTTTAAAAGCGCACGCAGATAGCGGCTGACTTCCTCTTCATCTGTCCAGTCCGTTAAATTTGCTTTCATATCTTCAAACATCTTAACAACTTTAATATTTGCACCGCCGTGCTTCGGGCCTTTGAGAGAACCTAAAGATGCCGCAATTACAGAGTAAGTATCTGTTGCGGAAGAAGATACCAGATGTGTTGTAAAAGTAGAGTTGTTACCTCCGCCATGCTCCATATGCAGAATAAGTGCAATGTCTAAAAGCTTTGCCTCTAATGCAGAAAATCTGGAATCAGGCCTTAAAATATGGAGGATGTTTTCTGCTGTGGAATATTCCGGTTTTGGCTGGTGAATAAAAAGACTGGCGCCATCATGATAGTGTTTGAATGCCTGGTAACCATAAACGGATAAAAGAGGAAAAAGGCTGATTAACTGAAGGCACTGCCGCAGCACATTCGGAATCGATACGTCATCTGCTTTTTCATCATAGGAATAAAGGGTAAGTACGCTTCTGGCAAGTGTATTCATCATATCATTGCTCGGAGCTTTCATAATAATATCTCTTACAAAACTGGTAGGAAGTGTTCGGTATTCGCTTAAGAGCGATGTGAATTCTTCTAACTGCTGCTTTGTGGGAAGTTTTCCGAACAAAAGCAGATAAGTACTTTCTTCAAAACCAAAATGGTTTGTATCGTCAATTCCCTTTACAATATCTTTTACGTTATATCCACGATAATAAAGCTCACCGTCAGTAGGAACAGGCTTCCCGTTCTCAATTTTGGTTGCGCAGACATCATAAATCTGCGTTAATCCAACTAATACACCTTTGCCATTTAAATCACGAAGACCCCTTTTGACGTCATATTCAGTGTATAATTCAGGACGAATTGTTGCAGTTTCTTCACAGAGTCTGGCCAGTTTTAATATTTCAGGCGTAATTTCGCTGTATGAATTTGTTTGCATATAAGCCCTCCTTTCTGTATATTAAAATATAATACCATATAATGGCATAGTGAAACAAGGTAAATTAAAGCAGTTTAAAGAAATTTAAAAAAATTTAGACTTCGTTCACATTTATAATCATCAAAAAAGCATGAGTGTTGGTAAATAAATTATGAATAATCTGTTTTTTATTCAAAAGAAAGAACATGGTTTTATTTTGATAAAATGATTTGCGGGATGGAATAACTTTCGTTTGCCGCGACGGGACGTCAGGATATTCTTGACGATTCTAATTTTTATGTGCTATGATTAAAAAAAGTTATTTTTATTGTGCAAAAACAAAATGCGGGTTCGGAAGCAATCTTAATTTAAAATTGGAAACAGTGTTTTTCGTTTGCATTTTGAAATGCAGGGGGAGAAAGGAGCTGCTGTTATGTCTGGAAAGCAAAAACTGCGTATAATATGCCGGGTTCTGGCGTTATGCATATTCGGTTCTGTATTTATGCTTTATTTCGGCATAGGGCCGGTTCGTGCAGCAGAAGAGGTACAGAGAGCAGATTGGAACGAAAGTGTAGTGGGCAGGCCGGACGCTTTAGCGCCGCAGACGCTTTCGGAATTGCAGAATTCTCTGCCGTCTGAAGTGGCGGAGCTTCCTCGGTATGACAGTCGAAATTACGGTATCGTTCCGCCTGTAAAAGATCAGGGAGGATCAAATATCTGCTGGTGTTACGCCGGGATTACGGCTTCAGAAATTTCCATACATCGAACCGGTATAGATCCGGATGTCAGTATCAATAATCTGCGGCTCTCACCGGAACTGCTGGCGCAGGTCCGGCATCAGAGAGGGGCAGATCCGCTGAATAATACGAAAGGAGAGAATACGAATCAGAATTGGTATAGCTCTCCCGGAAATACGTCTTATACACCGGCGCTGTTTGCACAGTGGTGGGCGCCGGCGCCTGTTGGAGGAAACGCAGCAACGGCATATGAAAATTGTGCGTATCGGCTGGAATCTGCGCTGCATTTGTATTCAGGCAGTGTAACGGCTTCTGTTTTGAGAGAACGTATAAAAAAGGCTATTGCTGCATACGGAGCAGTTACAGGTTCTTATAATAATGTCCGTGAAACATATTTTTATAATCCGAAAAATGAAACCGGCACGGGATCATATCCGCATGCATGTACGATTATCGGCTGGGATGATACAATACCTGCTGAAAAATTTATTCCGGGAGGCGCAACTCAAAATGGCGGATGGCTTGTCAAAAACAGCTACGACTCCCTTCCTTATTTTTGGCTTTCTTATGACTGCGGCATATCGGATTCCACATGGGCGTTCAGTTATGTCCCCAAAAACATGTATGATTATAATTATTTTTATGATGCAAGCACGGAAGATTTTGGCATGAGCTATTCTATGAATGTGACAAGCGGTGCAAATGTGTTTGAAGCAAAAAAGGGTTCTGAAAACGGGACGGAATGGCTTAAAGCAGTTAACGTGGCGTTTTTAGGGGACAATGCGACATGTCAGGTAAAAGTCTATACCGATCTTACAGATGCCAGCCAACCGGATAGCGGTACGCTGTCCGCTGAAAAAACAACGGGTATTCTGGAACGTCCGGGATATTATACGGTTCATTTAGACCAGCCCGTAGCATTAACGAAAGGCAGTTTTTTTGCGGTAGTGGCAACAGTGTCAAATGAAAAAAATACAGCCCGATTCCGTCTGTCGCTGGACAAAGGAAAAAGTTACAGGATGTCGAATTATGGCACATGGGGCAGCCTGAACCAGACATTGCGCATTAAAGCGTACACAAAAGCTGACTCCGGCACACAGATCAATCCTCCTGTGGCGGAGGCGCCGCCTGCAGTTGGAATTGATTATTCAGAAGAGACACTGACAAACTTCAACCCCGAAGGAGTATATTTTATCAATGGAGAAGAGTATGTTATGGCAGGCAAATCGACATTGCCGATTTTGCCGGAGTGGATGGGAGAGATACTTTCCATCGTAAAAAAAGGAAGCGGCGCCGCAGCAAACAGCGAGCCGCAGCCGCTGGCAGTTCCGGGCCGTCCAGACGTTTTGTCCGGTTTGAGGGGAGAAAGCGGGGAAAACAATGGTAAAATAGCAGGGCTGGCGCCAAATGGCGAATATCAGATATTACAGGGAGAAACGTCTGAATGGAAAGATAAAACGGCAAATGATAACGGAGAGATAACCGGCCTAGCTTACGGTGCATATAAGGTGCGGATCAAGGCAGGCAAAGGAAGTTTTGCAGGCGAAGCGGCTGCAGTCATTATTCACAGGCCGGCTCGTCTGATGGCTGAAGCGCCAGTGTTTCATCCGGTTATTTATGGAGAAGAATGTGAGGCAAAAGTCATTTCTCTGTCCAATCAGGGAGACGGTGATATAATAATAGAAAAGATGTCGTTTACAGGAGAAGGGGCGGATTATTTTACGTTCAATCAGACAGGAAGCTGTATTGTTCCGGCAAATGGAGAAAATACCGGGTATACCATTTGTCCCCGCATAAATGCGGATGTTGGAATGTATAGGGCGGATCTTGTCATCACTTATGACGGAGGAAAGCAGACGACCATTCAAGTACGTTTTACCGTTTCTGCCGCGCCGCAGAATGCACCCGCACCTCCATGTGAGAAAGAGAAAACAAAGAACAGCATTACATTAGAGAGGATCGAAAACAATGCAAACGGCGCAAAAGCGCAGTATAGCAAAGACGGGGGAAACACATGGCAGGACAGCCCTGTTTTTTTGGAACTGACGCCGAATACGAGGTATTCGTTTGCAGCTCGTTATTACGGAACAAAGAATCATATGCTTTCGCCTGCAAGCGGCCTGACAGAGATT
>CAOKHR010000062.1 GCA_948468325.1 uncultured Lachnospiraceae bacterium
ACTTTGTAACTTATTAACAATATAGCTCTTGTAGCTATATCATTATTATACTAGGGAGGGAATGCAATGTTAAAAAGAATAGGAATTGCTTTGTTTATGTTTTTGTGTATACTTTCCGTTTCCGCAGCGACTGTGCAGGCAGAGGACGACATCATAGAAAACAGCGCGGACGGGATGCCGGATGCGGTATTGTATAAGAAGATATTAGATATTTTGGGTAAACATAATGGGGACAAATTTACTCGGCAGGAAGCAGAAAGTATAAAGAAAATATCTTTGCAGTATGATGAAAAAGTTCAAACTTTTCAGGGTATCGAGTATTGTAAAAACCTGACGGATCTGAAAGCGTTAGAGATCTCAACGGAAAATCTGGAAGAAATAGCATTAAAAGTTCCGAATCTCGAGAGGCTTTCCGTATGCGGAAATAGACGGTATTTTTTAGAAAATAACAGTGAAGAGAGCAGACGGCAGATTGACAGCCTGAAAGCTTTGGAAAATATGAAGTGTTTAGTCTCTCTGGATGTTTCTTATAATTATCTGGTCAGTTTTGAAGGGATAGAAGGACTGGAAAATTTAGAAAATTTTCTGGCAAAAGGCAATCAGGTTTCAGACGCCGGAGAATTGGAAAGGCTGGCAAAGCTTGGAAAATTAAAACAGCTTGATCTTTCGGAAAATCAATTAAAAGAAATAAAAGGGAGCGGACAATTGGAAAATCTTAAGATACTGTATTTACGTGACAATATTCTGGAAGACCTGGGGGAAATGTCGAAATTAAAAAACCTTATTGCTTTGGATATTAATGGGAACCGGATAAAAAAAATAGACGGTATACGAAATCTGGTAAATTTAAAGTACCTTTGGGCGGAAGAAAACTGCCTGACAAATATTTCCGCTGTAAAATATATGAAAAACTTAACAGAGTTGTCTGTAAGGGGCAACATGATTAAGTCTTTTCCGACTTTAAAAGCGCTGAAGAAATTGGAATATCTGGATGCGTCAGACAATGAATTACAGTCTTGTCCAAAGATAAAAAAGAACAAAAAATTGAAAAAAGTGAGTCTTTCATGGAACCATTTGAAGAAAAAAGATATAAAAAACAGTATTCCCAAAAAATTTTGGAAAGAGGATAAGAAGATAGGGCCGCTTTGGAAATCTCAGAAAGAGATCCTGAACTTCAAATTTATAACGCCGAAAAATAAATCGCAAATCACAAAAAATACAAATAAAATTGCAGGCAGGGCGTCGTTAAAAGAAAGCGTGGAAAGTGCAGTTTTTTGCACAATGCTGCCGGAGGAGAAAGTAAACAAACGCTATTGTGATAAGGAGTCGGTACACGATATGTCATACGGGAAAAAGAAACGTAAATTAAAAGTTACACTGTCGCAGTTAGATCTGAAAGAGTACGCCGGAAAAGAAGTTGAACTAAAAGTATTTATCAATGAAAGAAGTAACAGTAACATGTTTACCGTTGACCGCTTTGTGGTGAAAGAATAAATAAAGCTGGCGGCACTGTTATATTATGAATTTAGTGGTATATTCAATAGGTTTACGGTGCAGGAATTAAGGATAATTTTATAAAATAATCACAGTCGGGCTATGTTTATTCAAGAATATAGTGTATGATATAATCTATAAAGATAAAAAGGATATGAAAAGCAAGACTGAGGTGAGAATATATGAAACGTGAAGAGTATATTTCTGATGAAGCAGTTGTAAAACGTGCAAATGCGGCGGTAAAAATTGAATTAGAGAAAAAAAAAGTATTAGATATTCCTGTCGTTGTATATGATGGCGAAACTCAAACAATATATCATGAAAACAGTGATGGAACAAGAGTGGAGATAGGCAAAAGAATGCGGAAGGGGCGTTACAGTGAACGAATTGCAAAAAAAGCCTGAGGTTATTGTTTTCGCGGGTCCTAATGGTTCCGGAAAAAGTACGTTTACTGAACTTTTAAAGCCTCCAATAGATTATATTAATGCTGATGAAATCAAGAAGAATTTGCGATGTTCCGATTTGGAAGCAGCGCAATTAGCAGAAAGACGCCGGGAAAATAACATTGAGCAAATGAGAGAGTTTTGTTTTGAAACAGTATTGTCAACAGAACGAAATTTGAAATTACTTGAAAAAGCAAGAGAAAAGGGATATTTTATTCGTTGTTATTACATTCTCACAGCAGATCCTGCAATTAATGTCTGGCGGGTGAAATCAAGAGTAGAATCAGGAGGTCATGATGTTCCGGAAAAGAAAATCATTGCAAGATATGATAAAGCATTGGCTTTAGTAAAAGATTTGGTCAAAATATGTGATGTCTGTCATATATATGATAATTCAGGAAGTAAGCCGTTTCGAATATTTAAAAAACGAAAAGAAAAGATTTTTTATGATGAGTGCAATGACTGGCTTTTTGAAGATATTCAGCTGTTGACAAATATGGATAAAATGAAAAGAGCAGATTTAAACTACGAAGAAAAGATACCGGTGGCAGTTTTATCAAAAACATAGATCATTAATATTTCATGCGTTTTTTGATTGACAAATATGGAAATATATGCTAGGCTAAACAGCGTGAGACAATCACAGAAGCATTATAATAACTAGTATTCAGGAGGAAGTATTATGCAGCAAGGTACTGTAAAATGGTTTAACGCAAAGAAGGGTTATGGATTTCTTTCAGATGCAGAAGGGAATGACATTTTCGTTCACTATTCTGCATTGCAAATGGACGGGTTCAAAGAACTTAAAGACGGAGAAGCAGTTGAGTTTAATGTAGTTGAGGGAGCAAAAGGACCGCAGGCAGAAAATGTAGTGCGTTTATCATAATGTTGTTCCAGTTACATAATGAAATGAAATATATGAAAGAATAACCATAAGGGGGTGTTTACAACACCCTCTTTTATATAATATACAAAAAAGCTGTCTGCCGCAGATTTTTGCATAACAGAAAAATAAGGAAACGGAGGAATTGTTATTGTGAAGCCGGAAATATTAAATTTATATGAGTTGACAGAAGAGAAAAATTTAAAAGATTTAAATTCCACAGGTTATATTCTGCGTCACAAAAAAAGCGGAGCCAGAATTACCGCGGTGTCAAATGATGATGAAAATAAGGTGTTTTATATCGGGTTCCGCACACCGCCGGAAGACAGTACAGGCGTGGCACATATTGTAGAACATACGGTGCTCTGCGGTTCATCGAAGTTTCCGGCTAAAGATCCTTTTGTGGAACTTGTAAAAGGCTCCTTAAACACCTTTTTAAACGCGATGACTTATCCGGATAAAACCGTATATCCGGTTGCAAGCTGCAATGATAAAGATTTCCAGAATCTGATGGATGTCTATATGGATGCCGTGCTGCATCCGAATATTTATAAGAGAGAAGAGATTTTTAAGCAGGAAGGGTGGCATTACGAGCTGGAAAATAAAGACGCACCGATTACTTTAAACGGAGTCGTTTATAATGAAATGAAAGGGGCGTTTTCATCTCCGGAGGGTGTATTGGAAAGAGAAATCTTAAATTCGCTGTTCCCGGATACGGCCTACGGAAATGAGTCCGGCGGAGATCCTAAGTATATTCCTGATCTGACCTATGAAGATTATCTGGATTTTCACAGAAGATATTATCATCCCTGCAACTCTTATATTTATCTATATGGAAATATGGATCTGGATGAAAAACTGGAATGGTTGGACAGGGAATATCTGTCGCATTATGAGGCAATTTCCATAGATTCCGCCATAAAGCTGCAAAAACCCTTTACGTCTCTGCGAAAGGTCAGCAGAAAATATCCGGTAGCAAGTAATGAGCCGCTGGAAAACAATACGTATCTTTCATACAATATTGCCATCGGCACGTCTTTGGACGAAAAGCTGTATCAGGCGTTTGAAATACTGGATTATGCATTGTTAAACGCGCCGGGAGCACCGTTAAAAAAGGCACTGCTTGATGCGGGAATCGGCAGGGATATTATGGGTTCTTATGAAAACGGGACATACCAGCCGTATTTTTCAATTGTAGCAAAAAATGCAAATCGAAAAGACGAAGCGCGTTTTGAAGAGATAATTCGAAACGTATTAAAAGAACAGGCAGCAGGCGGCCTGAACCAAAAAGCCGTTTTAGCGGGAATTAACAGTGCAGAGTTCAGGTACCGGGAGTCGGATTTCGGCGCTTATCCGAAAGGGCTGATTTACGGGCTTGAGATTTTAGACAGCTGGCTTTATGACGATATGCTTCCGTTTCTGCATCTGGAAGCTTCGGAAGTTTTCCGGTTCCTGCGCAGCCAGGCAGACAAGGGCTATTTTGAAAAACTGATTGAGGACTATATGCTTGAGAATTCTCATGCATCTATGGTCATGATAGAACCGGAGCGGGGCTTAAATGCAAAAAATGAAGACGCACTTGAAAAGAAGCTTTCCGAATATAAAAACAGTCTAAGCGAACATGAAATCGAAGCGCTGATTGCGGATACCGCGAATTTAAAACAGTATCAGGAAGAACCGTCTGCCAGAGAAGAAATTGAAAAAATTCCGATGCTGAAACGGGAAGATATGAAAAAAGAAGCGATGCCGTTTACCCTTACAGAAATGGATTGCGATGGTACAAAAGTACTGCATTCTAATTTGTTTTCCAATGGAATTTTGTATCTGAACCTGCTGTTTGACGTGCGTACGGTGACGGAAGAAGAGCTGCCTTATCTTGGAATTTTAAAGTCTGTGCTTGGTTATGTCGATACAAAACATTATACGTATGATGATCTGGCAAATGAAATCAATCTGGAGACGGGCGGTATATCGGCAGTTATTTCCGCATACGACAACGCAAAAAAAACGGGAGTTTATGAGGCAAAATTTGAGATTCGCAGCAAAGTACTATATGATAAGTTCCCAAAAGCAATGGAACTTCTGCTGGAAATTTTGCTTTCTTCTAAATTAGAGGATGAAAAACGGCTGTTGGATATTCTTTCTGAAATCAAATCCAGGCTGCAGATGAGTATGAAATCCGCCGGAAATTCGGTATCGGCAAATCGCGCCATGTCTTATTTTTCGGAGACGGCGAGATTTAGCGATTTGACCCTCGGCATTGATTTTTACCGTGTAGTTGCCGATTATGAAGAGCATTTTGAAGAGAAGAAAGAAGAGTTAATCAGCAGATTAAAGAAAATCGTCCGTCTGGTATTTACCAGAGAAAACCTCATGGTTTCCGTTACCTGCGATGAGGCAGGCTTTGAGGGAGTTTTTGATGAAGTGAAAGCATTAAAAGAAGCGCTCCCCCGGACAGAAGAAAAACGTCTGCCGGCAAAAATAACCTGTACACGGAAAAACGAAGGATTTATGGATGCGTCTAAGGTCCAGTATGTTTCAAAGGCCGGAAACTTTAAAGGGGCTGGCTATGCTTATACGGGCGTTTTGAAAATACTGAAAGTAATTTTAAGCTATGACTATCTCTGGCAGAATGTACGTGTAAAAGGCGGTGCATATGGCTGCGGCGGAGGATTTATGCGCAATGGAAATACTTATTTTTCCTCTTACCGCGATCCGAATTTAAAAAAGACGAAAGAAGTTTATGATAAAATACCGGACTATATCCGCAGTTTTACCGCGGATGAACGGGAAATGACAAAGTATATTATCGGGACGGTCAGTGAACTGGATACGCCTTTAAATCCGGCCGCAAAAGGCATGCGCTCCGTATCGGCATACCTGACAGGAGTGACTTATGAGGATATTCAGAGAGAACGGGATGAAGTCATCGGTGCATCCGAAGAAGATATAAGAAAAACGGCGGATTTGATTTCTTTTGTGCTTTCACAGGACAATTTCTGCGTCATAGGAAACGAGGAAAAAATCACAGCACAAAAAGAACTGTTCTCACAGATCAGACAGTTATTTTAAAAGAAGAAGGGGACATATGGAAAACAATTTAAAATCGGGGTTTGCAGCAATTATCGGCAGGCCGAATGTAGGAAAATCTACGCTGATGAATCATCTGATCGGCCAGAAGATTGCGATTACCTCAAATAAACCGCAGACGACAAGAAACCGTATCCAGACCGTATATACAGATGAAACACGGGGACAGATTGTCTTTGTGGATACGCCCGGCATTCATCAGGCCAAAAATAAGCTGGGAGAGTATATGGTCCGCGTGGCGGAAGGATCTTTAAAGGATGTGGATGTAATTTTATGGCTGGTAGAGCCGGACAGTTATATCGGCGCCGGTGAGCGTCATATTATAGAAGAGCTGAAAAAAACAAACGTGCCTGTCATTCTGGTAATCAACAAAGCAGATACGGTAGAAAAGACAAAAATACTGGAATATATTGATACCTACCGCAAAGTATTTGATTTTGACGAAATCATTCCGGCTTCCGCGCTGCGCGGATATAATCTGGATGATATTGTGGACACTATTTTCAAATATCTTACGTATGGGCCGATGTTTTACGATGCCGATACTGTGACAGACCAGCCGGAGCGGCAGATTGTAGCGGAAATGATCCGTGAAAAAGCGCTGCATGCCCTGGATGAGGAAGTGCCCCACGGGATTGCCGTTACGATTGAGAAGATGAAAAAAAGGAAAGCCGCATCCGGCTCTAAAATCATAGACATCGAAGCTGAAATAATCTGTGAAAAGAATTCCCACAAAGGAATTATCATCGGCAAAGGCGGGGCTATGTTAAAGAAAATCGGCAGCAATGCCCGTTTTGAGATTGAGCGTCTTCTGGAATGCAAAGTGAATTTAAAGCTCTGGGTAAAAGTGAAAAAGGACTGGCGGGATTCGGATTTTCTGATGAAAAATTATGGTTACCGCAAAGATGAAATTTAAAAGTTGGAATACCAATTTTTATCTGGTATGTTTCTGTTAAAGAAGGAAAACCTAAGTTATGTAAGCAACATACTTAGGAGATGACGGCAGATGATACAGGATGCATGGAAGAATTTTGAATTGAGCGGAAAGATTTCAGATTATCTGGCATATAAAGAGAAATGCGGGCCGGAGGGAAAAATGGTGTTTCCGGAAAGAGGAATGGGCAGTTATGGGACAGAACATAGTTCTGACAGGGATCGTGTTAAAAGTAATGCCGATTGGAGATTACGATAAGCGGATCACTGTGCTGACAAAAGAAAGAGGGAAGATTACAGCTTTTGCAAAGGGAGCCAGAAGGCCGACCAGCCAGCTTCTGGCTGCAGCCGCTCCTTTTTCCTTTGGAGAATTTGAATTTTTTGAAGGACGAAGTACATATAATCTGACGAAAGCTGCTGTTTTAAACTATTTCAGAGAACTTTCAAAAGATCCCGTTAAGGCATGTTACGGATTTTATTTTCTGGAAATAGCCGAGTTTTATACACAGGAAAACAATGATGAAAAAGAATTTTTAAAACTTTTATACCAGACGTTAAGGGCTTTGGAAAGCAGCGCTTTAGAGAGCAGGCTGGTGCGCAGAATCTATGAGCTGCGCGTCCTTTTGATTGAAGGGGAATATCCGGATTTATTTTCCTGCCGGCGCTGTAAAAAAACAGAGTCTCTCGCATGGTTTTCCGGCAGAAATCACGGCATGCTGTGTGAATCCTGTACAAAAGAAGAAGATGCCGTATATGTAGACGAATCCACGCTGTATACGATGCAGTATATATTGTCAGCCGGGATTGAAAAACTGTACACATTTGCCGTATCAAAAGAGGTTCTTCATAAACTGGAAGTGATTATGGACAGTCTCTTTGTGATGCAGGTACCGCACAAATTCCAGTCTCTGGAAATTTTAAAGACAATCGCAGGTTGAAATCCGTAAAAGAACATAGTATAATAGCATGGATTGCTTAACAGCAAAATAATACGGAGGTAAAAGGAGAAATGAAAAAGATAATATTTACATGTATGATGGTTCTCTGCATGGGCTTGTTGTCCGGCTGTTCCCATAAAACAGATGTAGATGTCAGCACTGTTTTTATTGAAAAAAGCGGAAGTGTTATAAGTGTAGATACAGATGTTTTGGATAAAGATTATTATAGTGCAGAAGAATTAGAATCATATATTAAAGAGCAGGTGGAAGATTTTACGGCTGCAAATGGAGAGACTGTAGAGATGACGTCATTTGATGTTGAGGATAACTGGGCCAGGCTGAAGCTGGAATATGATTCGTATGAAGATTATGCAGAATTTAACGGCATTGAACTGTTTGTCGGTACAGTAGTAACGGCACAGGCCGAAGGATATGATTTTGATACGGAATTTTACGATGTTTCCGCTGATGAGGAAGAAGGGAATGCCAAAACTCTTTCAAAAGATGAAGTTTTGGCAGATGACGACAGCAAAGTGGCTATCATCAGAGCGAATGTCAATGTACAGGTTCCGGGAACAATTTTATATGTTTCCGCCTCAAATGTAAAAACAGAAAGCAAAGATACCGTTTCCATTACAGGTGAAGGAGCCAATGAAGAAGCGGAACTTACATATATTATTTATAAATAGCGGCAGGGAGGAAAATGATATGAAAAAGTCAATGGATAAAATTGTTGCATTGGCAAAGGCCAGGGGATTTGTATATCCGGGCTCCGAGATTTACGGCGGACTTGCAAATACATGGGATTACGGCAATCTTGGCGTGGAACTGAAAAATAATGTAAAAAAAGCATGGTGGGAAAAATTTGTGCAGGAAAATCCCTATAATGTCGGTGTAGACTGCGCAATCTTAATGAATCCGCAGACATGGGTAGCTTCCGGCCATCTGGGAGGATTTTCTGATCCGCTGATGGACTGTAAGGAATGCCATGAACGTTTCCGTGCCGATAAACTGATTGAAGATTATTCTGCAGAAAACAAAATTGAGCTTGACGGTTCTATCGACGGCTGGTCACAGGAAGAAATGACATCTTTTATAGCGGAACACCGGATTCCCTGTCCGACCTGCGGAAAACACAATTTTACGGATATTCGTCAGTTTAATCTGATGTTCAAAACATTTCAGGGTGTTACGGAAGATGCAAAAAATACGGTTTATTTAAGACCGGAAACGGCACAGGGTATATTTGTAAATTTCAAAAATGTCCAGAGGACTTCCCGCAAGAAGATTCCTTTTGGCATCGGCCAGATTGGAAAATCTTTCCGAAATGAGATTACACCGGGCAATTTTACATTCCGCACCAGAGAATTTGAGCAGATGGAACTGGAATTTTTCTGTGAACCGGGAACAGATCTTGAGTGGTTTAAGTACTGGAGAGGATTCTGCCGTGACTGGCTGCTTGCACTTGGAATCAAAGAAGAAGAAATGCGGTTAAGAGACCATTCGAAAGAAGAACTCTGCTTCTATTCGAAAGGGACAACGGATATTGAATTTTTATTCCCGTTTGGATGGGGAGAGCTTTGGGGAATTGCCGACAGGACAGATTATGATCTTTCGCAGCATCAAAATACATCCGGTCAGGATATGTCTTATTTTGATGATGAGAAAAAGGAGAAATATATTCCGTATGTAATTGAGCCTTCGCTGGGCGCAGACCGTGTTGTGCTTGCGTTTTTATGCGCCGCTTATGATGAAGAAAACATCGGAACAGAAGAAAAGCCCGACATGCGGACAGTGCTTCATTTCCATCCGGCTCTGGCACCAGTAAAAGTAGGCGTGCTTCCGCTGTCTAAGAAATTAAATGCAGGTGCAGAAAAGGTATTTGCGCATCTTTCGAAAAAATATAACTGTGAATTTGACGACAGAGGAAATATCGGGAAAAGATACAGAAGGCAGGATGAAATCGGTACGCCGTTCTGCGTAACATATGATTTTGATTCGGAAGAAGACGGTGCGGTTACGGTGCGTGACCGTGACACCATGGCACAGGAGAGAATTAAAATCGAAGATCTGGATGATTATTTTGCAGAAAAATTTGCATTTGAAGTTGTTGACAAATCTTAGCAGCATATGTATAATATCTAGGTATGGTTAGGAGACAAACGTGAAAACAGATATTACAGACTTACTATCCATAGAAAATTTAACGGAAGAACGTCAGGTTCAGACGGATCTTGAAGTTTTTCAGTCTAAATCAGGCGAGTTTCCTATTACGAAAAAAGCGCCTTTTATGCTCCATCTGGAAAATCAGGAGAATAAACAGCTTTTCATCAGCGGTGAGACAGACGTTACACTTAAAATTCCCTGTGACAGATGTTTGAAGGAAGTGGCGGTTGACATACATCTTGTGATTGACCGTGTCTATCCTTTGCAGAAGGCAGAATCCGAAAAAGACGGGAATGCAGAAGATGCGGATTATATGGCAGGCGCTGTCCTGGATATTGACAATCTTGTCTGTCAGGAAATTTTGATCAACCGGCCTGTGAAGGTTTTGTGCAGCGAAAGCTGCAAAGGTATCTGCAGAAAATGCGGTGTAAATCTGAATGATGAGACCTGCTCATGCGGCAGAACGGAGCCTGATCCGCGGATGGCAGCGATTTGGGATGTCTTTCATCAATTTAAGGAGGTGTAACTGATGTCAATTTGTCCAAAGAACAAATCTTCCAAAGGAAGAAGAGATAAAAGAAGA
>CAOKHR010000063.1 GCA_948468325.1 uncultured Lachnospiraceae bacterium
CATAATAAGGCAGTAAAAAGGAGGAGTATTATGCAGATTACAATTCGAGAGCCCGGAAGTGCAATTACACATTATATCGGTATGCTGCTGTCTTTATTTGCAGCAGCGCCCTTACTGCTGAAAGCAGGAATCAGTCAGATACCGTCTGCCGTAACGGCAATGAGTATATTTGTTTTGGCGATGATTTCATTATATGCTGCTTCCACGCTGTATCATTCGCTGAATGTAAAAGACAGTGTTTTAAAATTGTTCCGCAAATTGGATCATATGATGATTTTTGTTTTGATTGCAGGAACTTATACGCCGGTTTGTATGCTGGTATTGTCTAAAAAGACAGGAATGTTTTTACTTGCCCTGATTTGGGGAATTGCGATTGCGGGCATTTTGTTTAAAGCATTCTGGATTAACTGTCCGAAATGGTTTTCTTCTATTATATATATTGCAATGGGCTGGGTCTGCCTTTTCGTGTTTCCAATGCTGATAAACAGGCTTTCGGCCGCGGCATTTGGATGGCTTCTGGCAGGCGGGATTATGTATACGGCAGGAGGCATCGTCTATGCTTTAAAATTGAAAGGCTTTAACCATATGCATAAATTTTTCGGAAGCCATGAAATTTTTCACCTGTTTGTTATGGCAGGAAGTTTTTGTCATTTTATTGTTATGTACTGTATTGTTGTTTGAAGAACGCGGAAAATCAGGCATCTTAAAGGAAATTTAAAAATTTCTTTAAAAAAATGTAAGGGGGTTGACAAGAGCAATACGCTATGCTATTATCATGTTGTAACAAATTTGTAACAAATGTAACATTTCTGAATTGAAATGCGATAAAGTATTAACAAAAACAAAACATTTCTGACAGAAAATACATGCGGAGGTTGAATGATGAAACTAAACAAAAAAGTGATTGAGAGCATGACGGTTACATCGGCAATGCTTGTAATGACAACAATCACTGCATTGGGGGGTTCCACAGAAGACAGCAAAGGTGATACGACAGAAAAAGCTGTATTGAGCAAAAACGGCAAAGCAGGGATTATTTCAGAATTACAGGATGTAGAATCTCAGGTAGCCGGAAGCAGCAGCTGGACAATAGCAAGCATTGAAAAGACACAGACAGATCTTGTAGCGAAAAGCAGCGGGATACCGGCGCAGGAGGAAGATGCAGCTTTAGCAGACGGCGCGGCAGGTTTTGAAAATTTCGCAGCAGAGACTGTTTTGGAAAGCATTCAGACAGAGGAAACGGAAGTTCCTGATATGAATGCGGCTGATAACAATATCAGTTTGGAAGACTCGCAGCCGGTACCGGAGGATGCGGCGGAAGCAGAATCAGCAGAGCAGACGGCGGAAGCAGAAGAATGGCAGAATCTGGTTATGGCAAATGTAGAAGAGCACATGAATATCCGTACTGCTCCGGATGAGACTTCTGAACTGGCAGGTAAGTTTTACCGCGGTGACGTGGCAGAAATTGTTTCTGTAGACGGTGAATGGACACAGATTGCATCCGGAAACGTAACCGGATATGTGAAAAATGATTATCTGGTATATGGAATGGATGCAAATGAGCTTGCCAATGAAGTATGCAGTGTCTATGCAACGGTAAACACAGACGGACTCAGACTTAGAAGTGAGCCGAATGAAGAAGCGGCAATTGTTACGACCGCAAATGTCGGCGAAAAGTTAAAAGTAGATAAAGAAGCAGAGGAAACAGAGGGCTGGGTGGCAGTCCATACATCAGACGCTACTGCATATGTCAGTGCACAATATGTCGGCGTTGAATTAAACCTTGGAACAGCATTAAACAGTGAAGAGGCAGCGGCAAAAGAAGCACAGGAAGCAGCAGCAAAAGCTGCAGAATCAGCAAAGAAACCGGCAGCTTCGGCAAATGCAGATGAAGTAACACTGCTTGGCGCATTGATTCAGTGCGAAGCGGGAAGCGGTTCCTATGAAGGAATGGTTGCCGTAGGCGCAGTTGTTATGAACCGTGTCAGAAGCGGCAGTTATCCGGGAAGCATTTCAGGTGTTATTTACCAGTCAGGTCAGTTTACGCCTGCATTAAACGGTATGGTTGCAAACGTAATGGCAAGCGGAGTAAGAAGCTCCTGCTTACAGGCAGCACGGGAAGCAATCGGCGGCACAGATAACACAAACGGAGCGTTGTCTTTCCGCAGCGCAGCATCTGGTTATGCCGGTACGGTAATCGGAGCAAATGTATTTTTCTAGTTGTAATCTGAAAAAAATTATAGTAGTATGTTAGGTATGAGATATACCTGACATACTATTTTTTATTATGGAGGTGCTGTATATGGAATTTATTGTATCCGTTGCGGTTTTAGTTGTGATTGTATTGCTGATTGCAGTAAGCTGCATTAAGATTGTACCGCAGGCACATGCGTCAATTGTGGAGTGTCTGGGTGCATATCGGGCGACATGGGGTGTAGGAATCCATTTCAAAAGACCTTTTGTAGACCGTGTTGCAAGAAGGATAAATTTAAAAGAGCAGGTGGTGGACTTTCCGCCCCAGCCGGTGATTACAAAAGATAATGTAACGATGCAGATCGATACGGTTGTATTTTTTCAGATAACAGATCCGAAACTGTACGCTTACGGCGTAGAGAATCCGATTATGGCAATTGAAAATCTGACAGCGACCACGCTTCGTAATATTATCGGAGATCTGGAACTGGATGAAACGCTGACTTCCCGTGAAACGATTAATACCAAAATGCGGGCGTCTTTAGACGTAGCAACAGATCCATGGGGAATCAAAGTTAACCGTGTTGAGCTTAAAAATATTATTCCTCCGGCAGCGATTCAGGACGCCATGGAGAAGCAGATGAAAGCAGAGCGTGAGCGAAGAGAAGCAATTTTAAGAGCGGAAGGCGAGAAAAAGTCTACGATTCTTGTTGCAGAAGGAAAAAAAGAATCTGCTATTCTGGATGCGGAAGCAGAGAAAACAGCTGCTATTTTGCGCGCAGAAGCACATAAAGAAGCAACGATACGTGAAGCAGAAGGTCAGGCGGAAGCCATCCTTAAGATTCAGCAGGCAAACGCTGATGGATTAAGGTTCTTAAAAGAAGCAGCACCCGATTCCGGCGTTCTTACATTAAAGAGTCTGGAGGCATTTGCAAAAGCGGCAGACGGTAAGGCGACAAAAATTATTATTCCATCTGAAATTCAGGGAGTCGCAGGACTTGCAAAGTCACTTGTGGAAGTTGCGAAGGAAAAACAATAAAATTCTGAAAGCCCGGGCTGCCGTTTACGCGGCAGCCTGTTTTACATATTGGAATCTGCACAATAAAATTTTTACAGGAGGACGGAACATGAAACTGACAGGACGTCATTTTTTAAAGCTGATGGATTATACGCCGGAAGAGATTGTATATCTGATTGATTTGGCAGAAAAGCTAAAGAAAGAAAAAAAGCAGGGAATTCGCCATGCACATCTGGCGGGAAAAAATATCGCTTTGATTTTTGAAAAGACAAGTACGAGAACGCGCTGTTCATTTGAGGTGGCAGCGCATGATCTTGGCATGCAGGTAACGTATCTGGACCCGTCTGCTTCGCAGATCGGAAAAAAAGAAAGCATCAAAGATACGGCCAGAGTGCTTGGGCGGATGTTTGACGGAATAGAGTACAGGGGCTTTGAACAGTCAATTGTGGAAGAACTTGCAGAATATGCAAATGTTCCCGTGTGGAACGGACTTACCAATGAATTTCATCCGACGCAGATGCTGGCGGATATGCTTACAATACGCGAGCACTTTGGGAGATTAAAAGGAATTAAGATGGTATATATGGGAGATGCCCGCTATAATATGGGAAATTCCCTGATGGTTGCCTGTGCGAAACTGGGTATGGATTTTACGGCATGCACGTCAAAAAATTACTTCCCTGAAGAAAAGTTAGTGGAATATTGCAAAAATGAGGCCGGAAAAACAGGCGCCGTAATCACATTAAGTGAAGATGTGGAAACTGCAGTAAAAGGTGCAGACGTAATCTATACAGATGTCTGGGTATCCATGGGTGAGCCGGACGACGTCTGGGAGGCGCGCATTAAAGAACTGATGCCATATCAGGTAAACCGTAAAGTAATGGACAGTGCAGGAGAAAATGCCGTTTTTATGCATTGTCTGCCGGCTTTTCATGATTTAAATACAGCAATTGGCAGGAAGGTATATGAAAAATTCGGATTAAAAGAAATAGAAGTCACAGATGAAGTATTTGAAAGCAGCCAGTCTGTGGTATTCGACGAAGCAGAAAACCGCATGCATACAATCAAAGCGGTCATGCTGGCTACATTAGGGGAGTAATGAAAGTTGAAATCAAAAATATTGTCTGCGCTGCGGAATGCGCAGGATTATGTGTCCGGACAGGAATTATGTGAAAGTCTGGGCGTTTCAAGGACAGCTGTCTGGAAAGGCGTAAAGAAGCTGAAAGAAGAGGGATATAATATAGAAGCAGTTCCCAATAAAGGATACCGGCTGATGGAATCCCTGGACGTTTTAAATGCGCGGGAACTGGAAAACTTCCGGCAGACTTCATGGATTGGTGAGACAACCGTATATTATGAGGTTACAGATTCTACAAATATACAGGCCAAGCGTCTGGCTGAGGAAGGTGCTGCGCATGGAACGCTTGTCGTTGCAGGATGTCAGGAGGCAGGCAAAGGAAGACGGGGCCGTTTCTGGGAGTCTCCTGAAAAAGACGGCATTTTTATGACACTTTTGCTAAGACCTGATTTTAAGCCTGAAAAGGCATCTATGCTGACGATTGTAGCGGCATTATCTGTTGCAAAAGCGATACAGACGATATTAGAGCTTCCCGCAAAAATTAAATGGCCCAATGACATTATTTTAAATGAGAAAAAAATATGCGGTATTTTGACGGAGATGAACACGGAAATCGAGACGATTAATTATGTTGTAGTCGGAATCGGAATCAATGTCTCCAATCAGAAGTTTGAGGGGGACGCTGCCCTTATTGCGACTTCCATCGCGCTGGAAAGTGATAAAAAGATTCACAGGGCAAAGCTGATTGACGCTGTATGGCAGCAATTTGAAATTTATTATGAAAAGTTATGTAAAAAGGGAGATTTGTCCGGTTTAAAAGAAGAATATGACAGCTTTCTCGTTAATAAAGACAGGCAGGTGCGTATTTTAGATCCGAAAGAGCCGTTTGAAGGTGTTGCAAGAGGAATCAGCGAAACAGGAGAGCTTCTGGTGGAGACAAATGCAGGCGTTCGAGCCGTTTCTTCCGGAGAAGTGTCGGTGCGGGGAATTTATGGATATGTTTAAAGGAGAGGACATGGAGCAGCAGGAAATCGTTCTTTGCGCAGCGAGCGCATACGAAAAGAAATTTTATCTGAATCAGGAATTTGAAGGACTTCCCCAGCATATTAAAGATGAATTAAAGATTATGTGCGTACTTTTTACAGAAGACGTAGGGGGAATTTTGGAACTGGTCTATGATGAAGACGGTGAGCTTACGTTTCGTACTTCATTCGATGAGGGTGATTATCTGTATGATGAGATTGGAAGCGTTCTTAAGGTCAAAGAGCTGCAGCGTGAGAAGACAGACCTGTTTGAGTCACTGCAGATGTTTTATAAAATATTTATTTTGGGAGAATTATAGCAGGAGGGGTTTATATGTTACTGGCAATTGATGTTGGCAATACAAATATTACCTTTGGGATTTTTGAAAAAAAGGCGCTGATTACGACTTTCCGTATGACGACAAAGCAGCTTCGCACTTCGGACGAATACGGAATCGGCATCATAGACATGTTAGAGCGCAACCAGATTTTTCAAAAAGATGTAAAAGACGTAATTATTGCGTCTGTAGTTCCGGATGTTATGCACTCCTTAAACAATGCGATTATCAAGTATTTTGGCATTACTCCGATTATTGTGGGGCCCGGAATTAAAACGGGAATTCGGGTTGTGACCGAAAATCCGAAACAGATTGGTGCAGACAGAATTGTCGATGCTGCGGGTGCATATGCATTGTATGGAGGGCCTGTTCTGGTGCTGGATTTTGGAACGGCAACGACATATGATCTGGTCGATGCTTCCGGTGCATTTGTGGCGGGAGTGACGGCGCCGGGAATCCGCATCAGTGCAAAAGCATTGTGGGAGGACGCTGCGAAGCTGCCTAAAATAGAAATATGTAAGCCGAAGAGTATTTTAGCGCAGGAAACAATCAGCAGCATGCAGGCGGGGCTTGTATATGGACAAATCGGACAGACAGAATATATTGTGCGGAATATGGCGAAAGAGGCAGGTTATAAGGAATTAAAAGTAGTTGCTACCGGCGGTCTGGGCAGAATTATCGCAAATGAAACCGACTGTATAGACATTTATGACCCCAATTTGACGCTGACAGGTTTACGGCTTATTTTTGAAAAACAGAATTAAAAAAGAAGAGGCATAATAGTATGAACCCACTTCGGATAGGGAATATAACTTTAGAAAATAATCTCATATTAGGTCCAATGGCAGGCGTTACAGACCTGCCATTTCGTGTTCTCTGCAAAGAACAGGGAGCAGGCATGATCTGTATGGAAATGGTAAGTGCGAAAGCCATTTTGTATAAAAATAAAAATACAAATGAACTGCTGACGATTGATGAAAGAGAGCATCCCGTGTCACTGCAGCTTTTCGGTTCAGATCCGGATATTATCAGCCGGATGGCAAAACAGATTGAACCGCTGCCATTTGATATTTTAGATATTAATATGGGCTGTCCTGTGCCAAAAGTAGTTGGCAACGGAGACGGGTGTGCATTGATGAAGCAGCCGCTTTTAGCGGGGGAAATCATAGAGAAAACGGCAAAGGCAATAGACAAGCCTGTCACGGTTAAAATCCGCAAGGGATTTGACGAGAACCATGTCAATGCGGTAGAAATGGCGCATATTGCACAGGAATGCGGGGCAGCGGCAGTTGCCGTTCATGGCAGAACACGTGAGCAGTTTTATGCAGGAGCGGCAGACTGGGAGATTATCCGTAAAGTAAAGGAAGCTGTAAAAATTCCGGTAATCGGCAACGGGGATCTGCTTACGGGAAAAGATATAAAAGAGATGGAGCGGCAGACCGGATGTGACGGTTTTATGATTGCAAGAGGCGCGCAGGGAAATCCATGGATTTTTAAAGAAATGCTTTATTATCTGGAAACAGGAAAGAATATGGAGCGGCCTTCTATGAAAGAGATTGTTGACATGATGTTTCGTCATGCGAAAATGCTGATTTCCTATAAAGGTGATTATACGGGCATACGGGAAATGCGCAAGCATGCGGCATGGTATGTAAGAGGATGCCAAAATGCCGCGAAGCTGCGGGCGCGGATAAACGAGGTGGAGAGTTACGGGGAACTTTTGGCAATATTTGAAGAAGTGCTTTCATATACTGGATAAAAAAGACATGCGGGAAAAGCAAAATGCCGGGATTCGATAGACATAAAGTGCAGAATTTTATAAAATATTTATACAAATGTGTCATGGCCAGGAAGCAGAAAGATGATGATATGCCGCAGCCTGCAGAGGAAAGAGACAAAAATCCTTATATCGGACAAATCAGGGAAATTATGGAACAGATTTTAGAAAAAAAGAGTATTTCCTATGAGATGTTTGTTCCGATTATTATTGACGGAAGAGATTCAAAATATGCGCTCATGACAGCAGAGCTTTTGGGCAGAGATTTGAACCGTCTGATTATATTTACAGACCGTCCTGCATATTTTGAGGAGTATGCGGACAATATGTATGAGGAACACGGGTTAATCGTGGAAATTTTTTTAAAAAATCTTCAGAAAATTGCCGGCTTGTCATCAGAAGCGCCCCATGGGAGCGTAATTTTGGATTTTGAAGAAAAATCGGAATTTATAGATATAAAATTTGAAAAAATTATTTATATTCCTGTATTTAAACGGCAGTGGGAACAGACGGGAAATCTTGACATTGCAGTACCTATCGGGTATAATACTATGACTGTCAGGGGAAATGAAACACTTTCCAGACGGCATTATACAGACAAGTTTGAGCAGGCTTTTTACGAAAATGAATAATAAAAGAAGGGTAGAATAATATGGATAAGAAAAATATCTTAACGTATCAGGGGCTCAAGAAGCTGGAAGATGAATTACAGGATTTAAAATTAGTCAAACGAAAAGAAGTGGCTCAGAAAATCAAAGAGGCCAGAGAGCAGGGTGATTTATCCGAGAACGCAGAATATGATGCGGCGAAGGACGAGCAGAGAGATATTGAAGCCCGTATAGATGAAATTGAAAAAATATTAAAGAATGCTGAAGTTGTCGTAGAAGAAGAGGTTGAACTGGATAAAATCAGCATCGGATGTACGGTTCGTATTTTAGATTGTGAATTTGATGAGGAATGTGAATATAAAATTGTAGGTTCTACGGAGGCGAACAGCCTGAAAGGAAAGATTTCCAACGAATCTCCGGTTGGACGTGCACTGATTGGCGCCAAAATCGGAGATACAGTTAAAGTTGAAACACAGGTAGGAGAGTTAGAGTATAAGGTACTGGAGATTCAGCGTTCTTTGTAAAAGGAACAAAAGCGGGAGGTCAAAATGGCAGAACAGAGAAAGGTACAGGAACAGGATATTAACCAGCTTTTAAAGGTGCGGCGTGAGAAGCTGGCGGAACTGCAGGAGAACGGCAAAGACCCGTTTCAGATTACGAAGTTTGATGTGACGCATCACAGCATGGACATAAAAGACAATTATGAAGAACTGGAAGGCAAAACTGTCACTGTAGCAGGACGCATGATGTTTAAGCGTGTAATGGGTAAGGCATCCTTTTGCAATATCCTGGATTTAAAGGGAAATATTCAGATTTATGTGGCAAGAGACAGCATAGGGGAAGATTCCTATAAAGATTTTAAGAAATATGATGTCGGAGATATTTTAGGAATTTCCGGTGAAGTATTTAAAACGAAAACAGGTGAAATTTCTGTTCATGCATCTTCTGTTACATTATTGTCGAAAAGCCTTCAGATTCTTCCGGAGAAATTTCACGGACTGACCGATACGGATACCCGTTACCGTCAGCGGTACGTAGATCTGATTATGAATCAGGATGTGAGGGATACATTTATCAAGAGATCAAAAGTAATCAGCTGCATCCGCAGGTATTTAGACGGACAGGGCTTTATGGAAGTAGAGACACCTATGCTGGTATCGAATGCCGGCGGTGCAGCGGCAAGGCCTTTTGAGACACACTTTAATGCATTGAATGAGGAATTTAAACTTCGTATTTCTCTGGAGCTGTATTTAAAAAGGCTGATTATAGGCGGAATGGAGCGTGTGTATGAAATTGGGCGTGTATTTCGCAATGAGGGACTTGATACCAGGCACAATCCGGAGTTTACATTAATGGAGTTGTATCAGGCTTATACGGATTATCACGGTATGATGGATTTGACAGAGAATCTGTACCGTTATGTGGCAAAAGAAGTGACAGGATCTGAAATCATTACTTATGGCGGACATACGATGGATCTGTCGAAACCGTTTGAGCGGATTTCCATGGTGGACGCAGTAAAGAAATATGCAAATGTAGACTTTAATGAAATTCATTCAACTGAGGAAGCAAAGAAATTTGCAGATGAACATCATATTGAATATGAAAAGCATCACGAAAAAGGAGACATTTTGAACCTCTTTTTTGAAGAATATGTAGAGGAACATCTGATTCAGCCAATCTTTATTATGGATCATCCGATTGAGATTTCACCGCTGACAAAGAAGAAGCCGGAAAATCCGGAGTATGTGGAGCGGTTCGAATTCTTCATGAACGGCTGGGAAATGGCCAATGCATATTCCGAGTTAAATGATCCGATTGACCAGCGGGAACGATTTGAGGCGCAGGAGAAGCTTTTGGCCGCGGGAGATGAAGAAGCGAACCATACCGACGAGGACTTTTTAAATGCCCTCTGCGTGGGCATGCCGCCGACTGGGGGGATTGGATTTGGGATTGATCGGATGGTGATGATGATGACAGACTCGGCGGCGATTCGGGATGTTTTGTTGTTCCCGACGATGAAGTCGTTGGAAAAGTAAAATCCAGTGTTTTCAAGGGTTTCAGCCACTTGTTATCCACATAGTGCAACAAATTTTGAACGAATAATACAGAATAATACCCTGATGTACGTTCATGGTTGTGCGAATCCAATCAAATATTTGTACCTACAAGGACATTTTTCTAAAAGAAATTTTAGAGAGATGTCCTTTTTGTTATGGTCGAACATTATCAGGGTAGTGTCAAGTAATCTATGAAAAACCGAGTTGAAAAAAAATAGGCTCAAATGAACCTTGAAAATTGTAGATATTGATTCCGAAAAGCTCTCCGAGGGCTCAGGGCGTTGCCCTAAGAACCCACAAGGGGCCAGTCCCTTGACCCGTTTTCGGGCTCTGCCCGAACCCGTCCCCGCCGGAAGGCA
>CAOKHR010000064.1 GCA_948468325.1 uncultured Lachnospiraceae bacterium
GTATCTGCATTATATCAAAAAGGCAAATCTGTGTAAAGCCTCTTGCATTATGAGGAGACTGAAGTATTACATTGCAGCTTCCATAGATAAAAGTACGGCACATGCAGTATTGCAGCGCATGTGCCATATCTTTCTATTCATAAATTCCCCAAAGATTTTTAATCTGACGGGAAAGCGTCTCATAATCCCACTGCTTTTCGCTGTTGCTTTTCCGGTTTGGATCATTTACATAAAACCCGTTTTCATCATAACCCTTTAGCAAAATAAAATGACCTCCCGTTGTAAAATCTCCGGGAGCCATGCTGCAGACTAACAGTCCTCCGCAGTCCAATACAGTTTTCATTGCATTTTCATTCAGTGAAACTTCTTCTCCGTAAAGCCCCAGCTCTTTTGCTCCCTGTGTCCAAAAACTCCAGCTTGTCCCATCTTCTGTGTGATAGCCCCTGTTCTGTGCAAATTCTGCCATTTCCCTGGGATTCATATCCGGATCATTTTTAAAATACAAATATGCCATCGCCATACAGGTAGGCCCGCAGCCGGAAATTCCAATCATGGCATCTCCGTACAAATCATATCCCCAGCGCTTGTCCCACTGCATCAGAAGCGGCACACTGCCCGCTTTGCAATCCTCTGACAAATCAATATCCATGCCGATGTAGTCTGCTCTGTGCGGATAATTTTTTACAAAATCATAAGTTTCTTCATTCTGCTCCAACAACTCGGCAAATTCTTTCGGATACTCCTCTTCGTCATTTTCCTCTGCTATCTCTTCTTTCAGCCGGCGGATCTGCGTCTGTTCTCCTCCTGCTGCCGGCAAGTCGGTAAACCAGTTTGTCTCATAACTTATTCCCAAAAACATCAACAGACATATCACAATCAAACTGCAGCATATGCCCTGTCTGATTTTTTTCTTCCTCCGCCTGTATAATCTGACAGATGGCTGCCTCCCCTGATACACATCTGATTTTCTGTCTACAGATATAATCTGTAATTCTCCTCTTTGTACTGACATAATAAACGCCGCCTTTCCTGTTCTGGTGCCATTATACAGGACGAAGCTTTATTTTATCTTTATTTTATATTTGGATTTTGTTAAGAATCTATAAATTTTTACGTTTTTTTTCGCGAAGTTCCCGAAAAAAACGGCTCAGCATTTCCGAACATTCTTCTTCTAATAGGCCTGTTTCTATCTCTACCTGATGGTTAAACTGACGCATCTGCAGCAGATTTAAAACCGAGCCCGCACATCCGGCTTTGGGGTTCATAGCCGCAATGACTATCTTTTTCATTCTGGACTGCACAATCGCGCCTGCGCACATCTGGCATGGTTCCAATGTAATATACATCGTGCAGTCTTCCAGCCGCCAGTCTCCGCATTTCCTGCCGGCCTTTCTGATAGCCGTAAGCTCCGCATGCGCCAGCGTATTTTTATCCGTATTTCTTCTGTTATATCCACGCGCAATGATACGCCCCTCTCTGACAATGACACAGCCGATCGGCACTTCGTCCAGAGCATATGCTTTCCATGCTTCTCTGATTGCCGCCCGCATATATTTCTCTTCTGACTTTGCCATATCTTTTCCTTTCCTATTTTTTTTCGATATAGTATACTGATTATACCACAAATCCAACCATATAAGAAAGGCATGGTCATGAACTTCCAATATGAAACAAAACATCTCATTTTAAAAATACTGGAACCATCCAATCATTCTGCAAAACAGGTGCTTGATTTTTACATTAAAAACCGCATCATCTTCGAACGTTACGAAGCGACGCGGTCAGCTGACTTTTATACAAAGGAACACCAGAAGCTTATCCTGACAAACGAATTCAATTTTGCAATTACCAAAAAATGCATCCGTTTCTGGGTTTACGAAAAAAACAATCCGGATTTTCCAATCGGCACAATCTGTTTTTACAATATCGTCCATTCTATTTATGACCGTTGTGAAACCGGGTATAAATTTGATTCCCGTTACTGGCACAAAGGATATGCCAAAGAAGCAATGGCTTTCGGCATTTCACTTATGTTTCAGGAACTGAATCTCCACCGTATCGAAGCATACGTCATGAAAGAAAACAAAGCCTCTATCCGATTGCTTAGAAATTTAAATTTCCAATACGAAGGCATCTGCCGCCAGGCCATCCGCGTCCGCGGCAGCTGGGAGGATCATATCCTGTTTGCCCGTATCAGATAATCCGATACCAGTATCCAAAATTACCTGTTTTGTATTCCATATTCTGCGCCGTCCGAAATTCCGGAAAGCCAAACATCGCGGCCATTACTCTTTCCTGATTTGAAAAGACGCCGGGAACCCCGATAAAATATCTCTTTTGTTCTTCCTCTTCCAGTTCTCCAAAGATAACATGCCTGTAATTGAAAAACCCATGCAAAAGAAAACTATTATTTCCAATATACCAGTATTTCCGCGGAAACTCCTGAAGATCGCTTAACTGCATACGGACACATTCAATTTTCTGACCCTCAAACGGAAAGAAAACATCCAGTTTCAGGCGAAGCTTCCGGAAAATCCTTTCCCATCCGGCTTCTTCAAAAAATTCTTCCTGCGGAAGCTCTGTCGCCTGAATCGGCTGCTTGGGATTATTTGCTTCTGCCTCCTGCGGCACAACGTTTTTTTCTTTCTGCTTTACTTCTCCTGCCTCTTCTTTCTGCTCTGTTTTTTCTTCTTGTATCACTTGTTCTTTTTGCTCTTCTCTCTGCTTTTCCTCTTTTGCTTTTTCCTCTGCGGAAGGTGTGTTTTTCTCTATAATCCGGAAAAGATTTTTCATAATCTTTCCCTCCTTCCACTGACTTGCAAGATAATCCGTTTCTTCCAGAGGAATAAAGATTCCTTCTATATCTTCCATTGTTTTTCCAAAATTGGAAAGCTCTTTTGTTTCAAAAGAATACCGGACATCTCCGTTTCCTCTTGAAACTGCAATACTTCCAACCGGAATTCCCTGCATAATTTCCGTATTTCTGGCAAATAAATAAACTGTAGCTTCCGGCTGCTCTATTGATATACTGCGTATATGCACTTCAATCCTGCATATGCCATTGCGGATTTCTATTTTTGCAAATCCGGCATTTTCCATTTTTTCATCATTTTGATATTTATAAATATAGGTAATAAAACGCTGTAGACCTGCCATACTTCCTCTGAATTTGTTTTTATTGCATTTTATGCTCTGCCTTTCAAAATATGCCAAAAATAACCATAAAAAATGATTGACAAGCAGAATCAGTTATATTATACTGTTTTCAGAAATAGTAATAATTACTATTTTTGGAGAAAGGTGGAACACACCGTATGCTTAAATACAGCAAACAGCGCGAATCCATTAAGAATTATCTGGATACGCACAGAATACACCCGACAGCAGAAACTGTCTATTCAGCTATCCGGCAGGACTTTCCGAATATCAGTCTGGGAACTGTCTACCGCAATTTGAATCTATTAGCAGACAGAGGAGAGATTTTGCGTATTTCTTACGGCAGCGGACCTGACCGCTATGACGGAAATACGAAGCCGCATTATCACTTTATTTGTACCAGCTGCGATACGATGCTGGATCTTAAAATGGAACCTTTAATGCATCTTCACGAACTTGCGGAAGAGACATTTGAAGGAATTATCACAAATCATGTTACGCATTTTTTCGGACTTTGTCCGGAATGTAGCAATAAAAAAAATTTTTAAGAGAAAAGGAGATTATTATTATGGCAAAATTTGTATGTTCAGTATGTGGTTATGTTCACGAAGGAGATCAGCCGCCAGAGAAATGTCCGCAGTGCGGCGTACCGGCTGAGAAATTTACAAAGCAGGAAGAAGGAGAAAGAACATGGGCTGCTGAGCACGTAGTAGGCGTTGCAAAAGGCGTAAGTGAAGACATCGTTGCTGACCTCAGAGCTAACTTTGAAGGCGAATGTTCAGAAGTTGGTATGTATCTCGCTATGGCAAGAGTTGCTCACAGAGAAGGTTATCCGGAAATTGGATTATACTGGGAAAAAGCTGCCTGGGAAGAAGCAGAGCATGCTGCTAAATTCGCTGAATTATTAGGCGAAGTTGTAACGGACAGCACAAAGAAAAATCTTGAAATGAGAGTTGATGCCGAAAACGGCGCTACTGCTGGTAAAATGGATCTTGCTAAGAGAGCGAAAGCTCAGAATCTGGATGCAATTCATGACACAGTTCATGAAATGGCAAGAGATGAGGCAAGACACGGCAAGGCATTTGAGGGTCTGTTGAAGAGATACTTTGGCTAATCAAAGTGCCGGTTTTTAAAGGATTTTAGAAATTAAGGGAATAAATCAGAAATGGTTTGTTCCCTTTTTGATTGTCCTTTTGTTGTCCTTTGCCATTTAGGATAATTCAACAGTTTTAGCTTGTTCTTGTGCTAATGCTATGCTTTCAATAGACACAAAATTCCTTACAGCCTCGTACGGTCTCGCCAAACACACAGGTAATATACATATCCTCCGGCGTCAGATACTTCTCAATACATTTTGAATATTCTTTTGACGCAAGATTAATTATAATTCCAGTTTCATCCCTTACCTCCCGGTAAAGCATGTCTCCCCAGAAACCATATAAATCATTACAGCCCAAAATCTCTGCTTTCGCCTGTATTTCCAGCCGATACGGCATCACACCGTCCATAGGCTTAAGTACGCCGTAAAATGCAGAAAAAGTCCATAAATGTTCCTCAATATAAGCCAGCTGGCATCTTCAAGTACAGCCGAAGCCATATACTGATATGCAATACTTTCATAAGAAATGACAGCGGGAGTAAGTTTTTTGTTCAGATGCATGAATTTTAACCTTCTGAAATTCTCCTTCGCTATTTTTTCACTGCAATTCACCCAGCATTTTTTCCGGATCATCCGCTGCCTTTACTTTATCATTTGCCTTCAAAATCATTCCATCCTCATCTATGAGATAAGTTGTTCTCACAACTCCCATGGAAACTTTTCCATAATTTTTCTTTTCTTTCCAAACGTCATAGGCTTCGATTACCTTGCGTTCCGTATCGGAAAGCAAAGTAAATTTCAATCCGTACTTCTCCTCAAATTTTTTATGAGAAGCAACGCTGTCCTTGCTCACTCCAAGAACAATTGCTCCTTTTTCCTGTATCTGCGGGTATCTGTCGGAAAATCCGCAGGCCTGCTTTGTACATCCCGGAGTATTGTCTTTTGGATAAAAATACAGAATCACTTTTTTCCCACGATAATCTTTCAGCGAATGTATTTCTCCATTTTGATCCGGCAGCTCAAAATCCGGTGCCTTTGTTCCAACTTCTAACATTTCAATCATCCTCCTTTATTTCCCACCCAAATAATCTGTAAAACATATATACTGCAGCTGTAGTGTAAACCATACACAGCACAGGCATGCCAATTGTAAAATACTCATGCTTTGTTTTCATCTTTTCTCAAAAAATTTATAAGCCCTATCGTTAAAATCCTGCTTTTTTCAGTTCATCCATCATCGCCGGACGCCTTCTATAGACATTCTGCCATTCTCCTGCTATGTCGCAAGCCGCCTTCTTTCCATCCGGATATTTTTCGATTTTTTTCAAATAAGAGGTTAATATTTTATAATTACTTCTGTCAGATGCCCTTTCCGCCTGATTCTTCACATATGCAATATATAAGTCTCTTACCCGTTCCGGAAATTTTTCCTTTAACACAGTTTCATAATAATCAAGATTATAAACAGAACCGCTGGCGATAATCTCTTCTAAAAGTCTTTCATACAACCCCTCTTTTTCCATTAGAGAATAACGGATTGACCATCCGGCTTTTCCTTTCAATAACTGCTCCCTGTATTCCTCCCATTCCTCTTTTTGGCAGATTTCTTTTAATTTTCCTGCCAAATTCAGACTGGCTTGTCCGCATTGAAATATCAAAAAAAGCAGTTCATCTTTGTATTTCTCCTCCATATGCAGCTTTTGATACAGTTCAATCAGCTTTTCACTGTATTCCGCTACCCAGCCCGGAGAATTTTTATCCATCTGCTTGCTTTCCTGCAAAATTTCCACTGCTTCAGTCAGTTTATTTTTATTTAAAAGCTCTGAAATATGCAGTTTCCGGACAGCCGCAAGCTTCCAGTTTTTCTTTTTATAATTATGTATTTCTTCTGCCGGATAATGAAGCTCTTCCATAATTTCTATTCTCTTCAATATATTGTTTTGATATTCATAGTCTATACTCCAGGAATTCTTCTCTGCTTTTCGTTTTTCTGCTTTTTCTATCTGTTTATCCAGCATGACAAGTTTTTTCTTTAAAAAATCTTCATCATGGAATTCATTCATCAAAAAATCACGGATATAATCTTCCATATAATCAATCACAATGCCTGCAGATTCATTCTTTTCAAACCATGCAAACATCTGCTCTTTTTCTGCCTCATTGCAATTTTCCAAAATTGCTTCCCAATATGCATAACAGTCATTTGCAAGCTGTCCCATTTCTCCATTGGAATCGTCCATGTCCTGATTTCCGACTGTAATAAATACAGTATTTGTCAGTTCGAAAGCCTCCGTCAAACAGCCCTTTTCAATCAGCATATTCACATTTTCATCTAAGAAATTTTCCACTGCACATGCATAATCGTACACGGCGCCCCAGGCAACAAATCCATAACGGTCCGCATACCGGTATGTAATGTGTTCCAGTTCTTTTTTCAGACGAAGCATCTGTCTCTCACTGACTTCTTTTATATACTGCATAAAAATGCGGTTCTTCAGGTGATCATCTGCTTCTGCCAGCTCTAAAAGCAGCTTTCGGACTTCTTCTTCCGGAATCTTTTGAATTACTTCTTTCAGTTCCTGTCCGGATACAGCGAGTGTCTCTTCCTCTCCGGTACAATCACTGTCTTCATTCTGTTCAATCTCATATAAAACCGCTGCCATATGCTTACAGTAATTTCCGTCTTCGGCATAGGGACAGCTGCACCACAGACTGCGAACTTCCCCTTCTTTTATTTCTATTCTTACCTTATAATCTCTTGTTCCCTCTACGAATGCATGAAATCCATTTTCCACTGCGGTTACATGCGTAACTGCTCCCATTTCATAATAGTCTAATCCACGTTCTAAAATAATAGGGCGAAACAATTTTTTCCAATTATCCAATCTTTTTCTCCTTCTGTATTCTGTGTGATACCAGATAATGGCTTTCTTTAAGTAAATCCAATTTAAAAATTTTCCTGCTTCTTAATACGGCATTGATGTTTCTTTGATTTTTCCTCAACTGTTTTATCGTATTTTCATTCTATGACGATTCCTTGCATGTTATTATTCTGTGGCAGCATAATACAATCCACATAACCTTTACCTGCCGTTTTCTCAAAGCAAACTTTATACATATACATATGTGCAGCTGCATAATATGCCAAATGAATCAGGTATTTTAATTCATCTGCAAAATAGCATTCAATCCGCAGCATTAGAATAATCTCCGTACTTCCCATATAATCAAGAATTTTCTGCCCTGCTTCCAATCCCTTTCTCTTGTGTATATCATCAACATCCAATCCGACAAACAATCCTATATATCCGGTATTCAAAAAAATTGCAGATTCTTCATTTGTAATGGTGCCTGCATCATATGCTGTTTCCGCAAGAAACTGATTCTACTGTTTAATATCTCCATGCACTACTAAGCATCTTTTATCTTCGTCCAGTTCATTAAAATGATCCTCCACTTCTTTCCGATAAGTCTGGCTAACAAAGCATGTTTATCTTAGGGCAATCACTTCTTTACGTGGATTACTGTTATGCACAATCAAATAGCAGACATAATGAATAAGTTCATAATCTTTAACGGGCTTACAAGCTGCACCTGCTTTCAGGCTTATTAAATACCTTAGCCCGCTCATTCTTCATAAAAATCAATGTTTTCACACCGCCGAGAGCCGTGGGAAGAATCTTCCCATAACGGGACTGTCAATTACCGCACTGTCCAGAACAGTCGATTTGTCCACGTCAAGAATCATCTCTCTTGCAACGGGATCAGTAATCCATGCATCCTCGTATGCGTTTTTGAAATACACCGAAGTATTAAATATGGCTTTTGGCATATTCCCATAATATATATTAAGTATTTTCACATAAATCTGTAAAACGCATATACTGCAGCCGCCATCTGAAGTACGCATATCACAGGCATGCCGATTACAAAATACCAATGCTTCGTCTTATGCCGGAACAGATACATCCCAGTCCACGTTCCAATGCTGCCGCCCAGAAAACTTACAAGAAATAATGTTGTCTCTGATATTCTCCATACATGGTGTTTTGCTCTGTTTTTATCTATTCCCATAACAGCCAGACCCATAATATTCATAATTACTACATAAAAAAATAAAAACCTTAACCGGTTCAAATTAATCTCACTCCCCATTTCTACAGCCGACTCTTTTTATCATTATACCCTCGCTGTCTCCTTTTCACAATCCGATATTTTAAAACAATTGCACCGGAGCATGCGCTTTGTTACTTTTCACGGCCAATGTCAGTTAGTTAAGCCATCGAGTTAAACTCTGAATAGGGGACTAACTCAAATTTTTCAAAAAGATTATTCTAAGGGGGTTGACACAGAACTCAAAATGTGCGGCTGCTCTCGCTGTGAATGTATTATGAGAAGTAGCGAGAGCGACCCTTTAGTCAGAGAATACTATCGCTTTTGACCAAAGAAGGCACACTATGACCAACCCTGAAAAATCAAACAGATCTTATTGTCTGAAATTGAAAAGATGAACCAGCACCGTGAGGATTTCTGCAAGCATCCCGGAATTGACTTTACCCGTGACAGGAAAATCCCTTTCGACACGCCCCTCCATTTCCAGATTTCCATGGAAAGCGGTTCTGTCAACCATGAACTGCTCAAATATTTTTACTTTGATACCGCGACGCCATCGCTTTCCGCATTATACGAGCTGATCGACAGACATACGCCCGGCAGCGGGACAATTCCTGTATTCATTGCCGACAGGGGGTTCCATGCATACAATGCTTTTGCACATGCCATTGAAAACAATGCTTTTTTGTTATCCGGGCAACCGACACGAAAATGAAGCGGCTTCTTGGCAGTGGCCTCCCCAAAGAAGAGGCTTTTGACATCAGCGTGACACAGTATCTTACAAGAAGTTGTTCAAAAAAGAAATACCTGCATCCTGAATCGGCAGACCAGTATCGGCACATCTGCAAAAAGGCAGCGTTTGATTATTTCCCGGCGGAAGGGTACGGGGAATACGAAATATCCCTGCGTGAACTCCATTTCCCCATTGGGAACGGTACCTGTGAAAACGTCATAACAAACCTTCCCGAAAATGAATTTCCTGCGGAGGAAATCAAAGAAATATACCATCTCAGGTGGGCATTGAAACTTCATTCTGCACACTGAAACATGCAATAGCTGCCGTCACTTTCTGCGGCTGCATTCCGATGAAAAACCGCCGGATGTGGAAAGCCTGACAGGGACTTTGCCCGTCGGCAAAGATTCCAGATACCAGTCAGTTTTACATACCGGTTTTGACTGACAGAGTTATTGTACCATATGGCAAGTATTTTTGATACCTGCTTATTTGCCATGCACTAAAACAAAAACACAACTTGGCAAATGGCATTATCCACACCATTTATTCCAAGATTCATTTCAGAGTGACACTTTATTCCTATATCCAGACCGTCTATTCGGTTTTTCAAAGTCCTTAACTAACTGACATTGCCCATGAAAAGTACTGCGCTTTTACACAAACCGCTCTGTCCCGTATTCTGAACAATCCCTGTTGTACAATAAATCTTTCCAAAAAAAATCTGTCCATAAAGTATACCCAGAGGGCATCCCAATATGACAAACTCCTGCGGAGTTGTCGCAAAAGGTATACCCAGAGGGCATCCCAATATGACAAACTCCTGTGAAGCTGTCACATAAGGTATATCGTATACTACTATGAACAGATTCTATATAATATTTTTATTTTATACTCATACTAATATTTCCCAACCTGCAGAAACTGCCGCTGGCGTTTCCTTTCAGGATGTAAGACACATTAAAATCCGAGCATTCTGCTTCGAATCCTGATCCCAAACGTTACCTTCACAGTTAACTCAGCCCAGGCGCCCTCACGGCACACAGGAGTGTTTACTTAGGGCTGCTCCATTCCTGACCTGACCCGGTTCATAAATTCCTGTTGCGTAAGACCCAGGCGTCACCGCCACTTATGAAGGGCAGCTTCACAATCAGAAACCCTCTGCAGAATATCACCCCGGCTATAGCGGATTGCCGGTGCAGGGTACCGCTGCCACCCCGGCTGCTCGGAGATTTAAGTATAACGTTTCTGGTTCGATTTGTCAACCAGTGGTCTGACAGAACCAGGATAAACTTATAAACTGTTATTACAACCAGCGCCCATCTGCGCTGGTTAAAA
>CAOKHR010000065.1 GCA_948468325.1 uncultured Lachnospiraceae bacterium
CAATTCCTGATTTGGTGGAGCCAAAAGATCTGCCGCCTAACCGTTCTTCTTCATACTGATCAAACAAGATATGATAAGGCATAACAATCTGCGCCCTGTCTGAAACCAGAATTTTAGGAACGGGAACATTCCTGTCCGTGACAGATTTAATCTCTTCTACCAGAACCGGAATATTTAATGCCACACCGTTTCCGATAATACTTGTCGTATGATTGTAAAAAACGCCGGACGGCAATGTATGCAGTGCAAATTTACCATAATCATTTACAATTGTATGCCCTGCATTTGCGCCGCCCTGAAAACGAACGATAATATCCGCTTCCTTTGCAAGCATATCGGTTATTTTTCCTTTCCCCTCATCTCCCCAGTTTGCGCCAACAACTGCTTTTACCATTTGCTTCCTCCTTCTCGTCCTCTTTTTTCGGACAGTTTAAGACATCAGTTCCGGAACTTTCTTCGTACAGGTAACTGCCAGCGCTCCCGGACCGATATGGCAGGACACACTCAGCGATAACGGGTTCATCCGGATTTCTTTGTGATTTGGAAATGCCTGTTTTACTTCCTCCCTGAACACCTCCGCTGCCGTAAGGTCATACGTATATGCCATGGCAATCCGCATATTTTTTCCTTGCGGATCGTCAAAACGATTTGCAAAATCATTTTTAATGGCATCAATCATAATGGATTTCGCCTGTTTGACTGTCCGTGCCTTGGCAAATGCATCCAGCTTTTCTCCCTGAATCTGAAGCACCGGCTTTAACCGGAGCAATGTGCCAAGCGCTGCCGCTGCCGGAGTAATTCTGCCTCCCTTTTTCAAATAGGTCAGCGTATCTACCATAATATATATCGAAGATTCAAATTTTTCTCTTTCTAAAATTTCCTTAATCTCTGCCGCAGTTTTTCCCTGTTCTGCAAGCGCTATCGCATCCAGTACAGACTGGTACTGTGTTACGGAAATTCTCTGATTATTGACGACAAAAACTTTGTCTTCGTAATCATTTGCCAGCATAAGAGCCGTTTCACAGGAACTGCTTAAACCGCTTGACATGGGAATATGGACAATTTCATCATACTCCTTTAGCAGTTTATCCCAAAGTTCCGTTACACTTGCGACAGAAGGCATGGAGGTAGAAATATCTAAGCCCTCTTTCAGCTTTTCATAAAACTGATTCTGTGTCAGATTCTGCCCTTCATAATATGTTTCATGATTGATAAAAAACGGCATCGGTATAATATATATCCCGAGCTCTTTTGCTTCTTTCGGTTCAATTCCGCTGTTGCTGTCTGAAACAATCGCTATTTTCCCCATAGCTCCCTCCTATCTATTTACTCACAACGTTTAGATTGTACCACACTTTGAAATCGATTTCTACTATGATTCTGTAATTTTTTGCTGCAATAGTAACTATTCAGCCTTCGGCTTCATAGTTATGGCAGTAAAAAAGGCGTAAAGCCTTGTTACGGACTTTACGCCTTTTAAAACTTAAGTTTTCTTTTTTACATCATGCCGCCCATTCCTGCGCCGCCTGCAGGCATTGCCGGAGTTTCCTCTTTGATATTTGCCACTGCGGATTCTGTTGTCAGAAGTGTAGATGCTACAGAAGTTGCATTCTGCAAAGCGCTTCTTGTCACTTTTACCGGATCTAAGATTCCGCTTTCCACCATATCGGTATATTCTTCCGTTACAGCGTCAAATCCGATGCCTTCTTCTGCTTCTTTTACTTTGCTGATAATAACTGCGCCTTCCAGTCCTGCATTTGCGGCAATATAGTAAAGCGGAGATTCCAGAGCCTTTAATACAACATTTGCTCCTGTCTTTTCATCACCTTCCAGAGATGCCGCCAGCTCTGCCACTTTCTTGGAGGCGTGGATATATGCAGAACCGCCGCCTGCGATAATTCCTTCTTCTACTGCCGCGCGTGTTGCATTCAATGCATCTTCCATACGCAGCTTCGCTTCTTTCATTTCCGTCTCTGTAGCGGCTCCCACACGGATAACTGCTACGCCGCCTGCCAGTTTTGCAAGGCGCTCCTGTAATTTTTCTTTATCGAATTCAGATGTTGTCTCATCAATCTGGCTGCGGATCTGTCCGATTCTTGCCTGGATTGCGTCTTTATCTCCCTCGCCGTCTACAATCACTGTATTTTCTTTCTGAACCTTAACAGATTTTGCACGTCCAAGCTGATCCAGTGTCGTATCTTTTAATTCCAGTCCAAGCTCTTCTGAAATAACCTGACCGCCTGTTAAAATTGCAATGTCTTCTAACATGGCTTTTCTTCTGTCGCCGTATCCCGGAGCTTTTACGGCTACTACATTAAATGTGCCGCGCAGTTTGTTGACAATTAAAGTTGTCAGCGCCTCTCCTTCAATATCTTCTGCAATAATCAGAAGTCTTGCGCCGCTTTGTACAACCTGCTCCAGCAGAGGAAGGATTTCCTGAATGTTGGAAATTTTCTTGTCTGTAATCAGGATATATGGATCGTCAAGCGCTGCTTCCATTTTATCCATATCCGTACACATATATGCGGAAACATAACCGCGGTCAAACTGCATTCCTTCTACCAGATCAAGCTCTGTCTGCATCGTCTTCGACTCTTCAATTGTGATAACGCCGTCATTTGTCACTTTTTCCATTGCGTCTGATACTAATACGCCGACTTCTTCATCACCTGCAGAAATTGCTGCAACTTTTGCAATCTGGTCTTTGCCTTTTACTTTCTGGCTCATGGATTTTAATGCTTCTACAGCCGCATCCGTTGCTTTTTTCATGCCTCTTCTTAAAACAATCGGATTTGCGCCTGCTTCTAAGTTCTTCATTCCTTCATGTACCATTGCCTGTGTCAGAACCGTTGCCGTCGTTGTACCGTCTCCCGCTACATCGTTTGTCTTGGTTGCTACTTCTTTGACAAGCTGTGCGCCCATATTTTCAAATGCATCTTCCAGTTCGATTTCTTTTGCAATCGTAACACCGTCGTTTGTAATTAACGGAGCGCCAAAAGATTTATCCAGTACTACGTTTCTTCCTTTCGGCCCTAATGTTACACTGACGGTATCTGCTAATTTATCAACGCCGGCTCCTAATGCTGCTCTTGCCTCTGAACCATATTTAATTTCCTTTGCCATGATTTTCTACCTCTTTTCCCTATATTATTCTACAACTGCCAGAATATCATTCTGTTTTACAATAATGTATTCTTCATCTTCCAATTTTACTTCTGTACCGGCATATTTGGAATAAATAACTTTCTGTCCTGCAGATACCTGCATGGTAACTTCCTTGCCGTCTACAATACCGCCCGGCCCTACTGCAATTACTTCTGCTTCCTGCGGCTTTTCCTGAGATTTGCCTGTCAGGATAATTCCTGATTTTGTCGTCTCTTCTGCTTCTAACTGTTTCAAAACAACTCTGTCTGCTAAAGGTACTAACTTCATTTGAAATGCCTCCTTATTTTGTTCTGTTATTTTGTAATTATTAGCACTCAATGCTTTCGAGTGCTAACTGATAATCCTATAATATGTTTTGCTTTCTGATTCTGCAAACGGAATCTTTTCACCGCTAACTATGCTATGCTCAATAATGCTCTCATATTCTCATTTTTTCTCTCTTTTTCACATTTTTTCCGTTTTTTTGCTATTTAATATTTTTTTTAGAAATGGTTTATATTTTCTTTTGATACATCAGATGAGAGAAAAATGCTTCAGCCCTTCCATAATTCCATCGTCCCATATCGCTTTTGTCACATAATCCGCTGCATTTTTCGCCTCCTGCGTACCGTTTCCCATGGCAATCCCATACCTGACATATGCAAGCATCTCCAAATCATTGACGCTGTCGCCAAATGCATACGTATTTTCATGGTCAATATGCAGATAATCACAGATCCACTGAATTCCACTGGCCTTGGAAAATCCTTTTGGAATCACTTCAATGACATGCGGCGTATGGAAAATCAATTCATACTTAGGCGACAGCTCTCTTTCCATCTCTTCTCTGCCCTTTCCGCTGAAATAGACCGTCATCTTATTGGCGTGATAATTATCCATATGATCTTTTAAAGGCTGAAATCCTTTTCCAAGGGCTTTACTTAAATTCTGGATATAAATATTATTGCCGAAGTCGCTCATATCTGCATACAGATAATCCCTGCCTTCTAATACGACAGGCGAACCGGATTTTCGAAAGCAGGCAAATAACTCGTTCAGTTCTTCTTGGGAGAGTTTTCTCTCATAAACCGCTTCCCCCATATATTCAACATATGTGCCGCAGCCTCCTAAAATCCCATCGAATCCTATATCTTCCAGTAATTCTTTCGCTTTGATGGCAGCACGGCTTCTGCCGCTGCAGATAAATGCGTAATTTCCGTTTTCCCTAAGCCTGCGGATTGCCTCTGCCGTGCTTTCCGGCACCTGCATTTTTTCATCCCACAGCGTACCGTCAATATCAAAAAAAACTGCTTTCTTCATCTTTCCGCTCCTTCCAAAAAGCAGCGCGAATCCGTTATTCTCCAGATCCGCGCCGTTATATTTTATTCATCACGACTGTCATATATATGATTGCTTGCAATATATCCGATACACCATACCAGCCCCGCAACTGTCAGAGAACAAATGCATTTGATTGCCGCAAGAACCAGTTGCGGCACAGTCAGTGTTCCAAGGGTATATGCAGTTATGGTATATTTGACCGGCTTAACAAGCATCAGCCAGCCGCCGATATAAATAGCTGCAATAAATCCTGTCAGATATATGGCCATAGACAAAATCATACGAATATTCCTGCTCATAATGCTCCCCCTTTTCTCTTTCATGTTCTACCGGATGTATCATAACACTATCTCGCAGGACATTTCAAGACTTATTGTATGGATTTTATCTGTTGATTTTCTGCATTTTCTTTATGATTGACTGCCAAAACATATGGTCTTTCAATATCCGGAGTACCGTAATAGTGGAATCTTCCACAACAAAGACATTAAATATGTACTATTTTGTCAATTTCCTCCCAAACTTCATCAATCGTATAAACATCACCTTTTTTCATGCTGTCTATTCCTTTGGAGAGTTCGTCATATAATGCGCCTATGGCTGCTTTTTCGGAATATTCTGTTTTCAGGATTTCTTTTTTTTGATTGCCTGTGCTGCAGGTGCCATAGTATCACTTTCTTTCGATTGTTGGCTTTATTATACGGTATGTAGTATTAGCATATCAACAGATTTTTATTAAATTTTCCTCAAAGCTGTGTTTTTAGACTTTCGTGGATGCCGTTAAATATTTGCCGAAAGTAAGTACACATGCCCCGGTCACATGATAGCCTTTATTAAAAAAGAACAGGATTCCTTATATTTTTGGTATTTTTTCAAGCTGCTGCATCCGTTGCTTTTTTTCAATTTCTAAATTATAATGAATACAGGCAATGATCTACGGAGGACATGAAAGGAAATTAAAATGATTTTGATGATTGATACAACAAGAAAACATATCGGAACGCAAATTGCAGAGGAGTTACTTCACAACGGCAAAAATCCAGCTGAATTTGAATTGATTGATACTACCGGAATGAATATTTCCCACTGTGCCGGCTGTAATTACTGCTGGCTCAAAACGCCGGGAATATGCACTATCAAAGACGATTATGCACCGATTTTGAAAAAGATAAATCAAGCTGATCAAGTCTGGCTGATCTCGGATACGCACTTTGGATTTGTCTCCTATCAGACGAAAAACATTGTAGACAGGGTAATGCCCCTTGTCACTATGCATCTGAAATTCAAGGATGGGCAAATGCGTCATGTTATGCGCTATGACCATCAGCCGAACATTGGGATTATTTATACCGGAGATGGCGATCAGGCTTATCTGGAACATTGGTGCCAGCGCACAACGCTTAATCTGGGGAGTCATTCTCTGGGAGTTTTTCCTTCAAAATACAGAAAGGAGGCAATTTCATGCATGTTGTAATTATCAATGGCAGTCCGCGTATACAAAAATACAGCAACACAGAGAAAATTATCGCTTCCTTTACAGATGGACTGTCTGAAAAAGGAGCTTCTTTTGAAACACATGCCATTTCCAACCGTAAATCGTGGGAAACGATTCAAAAAGCTTACATAGAAAACGAAGAAATCCTGATTGCGCTTCCGTTATATGTAGAATGTGTACCCGGACTTCTTTTGGAATTTCTGGAAACCCTGCCGAAAAAAGATGAGCATACAAGAATTTCATTTCTTTTGCAAAGTGGTTTCGCGGAGGGGTGCCAGCTCCGCTGCGGCGAGGAATTTCTGGCGAAGCTGCCGGGGTATCTGGGTGTTCGCTATGGCGGCTGTTTGGTCAAAGGAAATAATTTCGGAATTCGGATTTTGGATGAAGAGAAACAGAGACAGGTCACAAAACCCTATCAGGCAATGGGCAGACTGTTTGCAGATGGAGACGGATTCTTCCGTGTGGAAGCAAAGAAATTTACCGGCCCGGAAACTTTTCCTCTGCCGCTGCGTCTGATGATGCAGTTTATATTCAAAACCTTTGCGAAAAAGATGTTTCAGAAAGCTGCTGCATCGTGGGGATGTACTGTGCCGCTTGATGAAAAAATATGGGAAACAAATTCGAGCTGCAGAGAATGAAAACCTTATACTCGTTGTTCCCCTGCCTTGCAACATTTATAGACCGATAGCCGCTTAAGCCTATACCATCAGCGGCTATCGGTCAATGAAAAACGCCAGATTTACTTGCCGAACTAATTTGTCTTATTGTATCCTTATTGAAAAGCCATTATATATTCCAACTGATATATCTTCTCCAAAAGAATACTCATCCATTGTCTCTTTTTCAAATCTATATACCATAACCATCTCTTTTGCAGGGTCAACAATCCAATATTCCCTAACACCTGCCATTCGATATTTAAATAATTTCGTAAAATAATCCATAGGCTTGCTGCCCGGAGATACAATTTCAATCACCCAATCCGGTGCACCGTGACATCCTTTATCATCCATCTTGGATAAATCACATATCACAGAAATATCAGGTTCAATATAATTAATGTCATCATTATTCAAAAATACCGCAAATGGAGCAGCGTATATCTCACATTTTCCGCCTTTGCTGTCAATATAATTCGCTATTGTCTGATAAAGCTTCCCACTGATTCTTTGATGTGTCCTGCTCGGTGGCGCCATATAATAAATTTTCCCATCAATCAATTCCGCCCGTTCTCCATCCGGTAATGCATAAATATCATCTATCGTGTATATTTTTTCTTTTCTCAGTGCATCCATCCTTACGCCTCCGTTCCTGATTCTATTATAGGCAATATTCACAGGAATTTCAATCCGTTCTTCCTGCCTGATTTATTCTGTGGTAACTATTCAGCCTTCGGCTTCATAGTTACGGAATCCGCCCCATTTGGAGTTTGCCTGCGGCAAAGAGGCGGATTCCCTCTTGGCAGAATATACGCGTTCTTACGGACTTTGCAGTAAATGCAAAGTCCTGGTAAATAGTTACATTCTGTGTTACAATATGAAAGAAACATGAAACGATAGACAGATTCAATTTTACTTTGATATGGAGGAACAGGCATGGATGTATATTACAACGGAAATGGAAATACCTGGGGAAAAGGCAGAAAATCAGAAAAACTGACTGCTTTTCCTGCCCAAAAAACCTTTTTATGGGAAAATCTGGATGTCTTTATTCCGGCGGTTTATACCGGAAAATCAGGCGCCATACTGGATGTCTGCATAAAAATTTCCGTAGAAGATATGGCTGCTTTTCTGAAAAAATGGAACAGAGAAAAGCGCCTATCACTGCACGCCAATGAGGATTTCGAACAAATGGAAAAAGAAAATCCCTGCTGCATTGATTTCGAAGCAGACATGCGTTTAAACGATGAACCGTTAAAACAGCGCATGAGAGCCAGTCTGGTCTGGTATCCTGAAGAAGTTTATTTTCTGGAAGAAAGTGATGAATTTACTCCGGCAGCCCGGTCTGCAGATATGCAGGATGCAGATGCCGAAAAACTGATGACGGCCTATCATTGTGACCGTAATTTCTGCTGGTATTTCGGACGGCTGGTTTACAACTGGAACAATGAGCCTGTTCTATTTCCCCAAAAAGTTTCCCTTGTGTTAAAGGCTATGCCGGAACCTGTCACTGCAGCGCATTTTACGACAAACCTTTCCTGCTCTGACGAAAAAGTTAAAATCATACATCCGGCAACCGGACAGGAATACGTTCTTACCCTGCATGAATGTGAAGAAACGGAAATTCCCTTTTCCGGCTTTGGAGGAGCAAAAGGCATGTGCTATCCCAAACTCTGCCAGAAGCTCTCTTACAGTATTTCACCAAAACCGGAACAAAATTCGCCTGACATTTTAGACTGCACGAACTCAGACCAGCCAAGAAGAGAAACTGCTTCCGGCAGTATGATTACCCAAAGCTGCGGCCCCACTGCCATTTTTGCAGCAGGAAAAGGAAGCCTTCCTGACCTATCTGTGGCATTTTCTTCTCTTCATTTTGAGCCTGTACAAAGCGTACGCTGGCGCGCCGTATTTCAGATGAAGCCCAGAGAAGATGCGGTGCTGTCCTTTCCATGCCTCAGTTTATAAAAATTATGTTTTTAAACATAACTCTGCCAGTTTTTCACAGGTAGATTCTTCTGCTTCCAGAACGGCTTCGATTCCATGCGCTTTCAGGCATTCCGTTGTTTTTGGCCCGATACTGTATATCTGTGTATGCTCTGTTTCTTCTGTGCCGCACACATTTAGCAGTCGTTCTGCCGAAGAAGCGCAGGTAAAAAAAATCCCGTCATATTCCCGAAAAGACGGGATTCTTTTGACATCCGGCTCTGCGGCAGCATTTTCATACACTGCAATTTCCTCAAAACTGCAAATTTTTTTCATTTCTTCGCAAAGGCGGTTTGTTACGCCGGCCGCTTTCAGATACCAGACCTTGTCCTCTTTGGAAACACGTTCTTTTAGCTCTTTCAAAAGCGCGTCGCTGTGATATTTGGGCGGCTTCAAATCTGCATAAATCCCATATCTTTGCAAGGCTTCTGCCGTTTTGCCTCCGATGGCTGCTATTTTACAGCCGGACAAACTGCGGACATCCAGACGGCTCTCTTTTAAGTTCCTAAAAAATGAATCCACGCCATGTCTGCTGGTAAAAACAAGCCAGTCTGCTTCTGACAGCCGTTCTTTTTCGAATATTAATTTCCTGTCTCTGATTTCACCTACCTGAATTTCATCTGCGGCTGCTCCCTGTTTACGCAGAAGCTTCGAAAGCTCTGTTGGTTTTTCACCGATTTTGGGAACCAGATACCGTTTCCCAAACAGGGGAAGCTCCTCAAAAAAATTCAGCCGTTCGCGCAGCTTTATTACATCTCCTGCCACAATCACTGCCGGAGATGACAGTTCTGCTGCTTTTACCTCTTCTGCAATATGGGCCAAATCCGAGACACATACTTTCTGATTGGGCGTCGTTGCATGGGAAATGACTGCCGTTTTTGTCTCCTCCCGCATCCCCGCCTGCATAAGCTTCTTGGCAATTTCTCTTACCCTGTCCAGTCCCATAAGAAACACACAAGTTTCTTTACTTCGCGCCATTGCCTGAAAATCAATCTCTGCAAGCCCGTCATTTTTATCATGCGCCGTTACGACATGAAATCCTGACGATATGCCGCGGTGCGTAATCGGAATGCCCGCATATGCCAGTCCCGCCATACAAGAGCTGATTCCCGGAACGACTTCAAACGGCACGCCGTTTTGGCGAAGATACAGCCCTTCCTCGCCGCCGCGTCCGAAAACATAAGCATCTCCGCCTTTCAAACGGACTACTTTTTCATATTCCATGCTTTTTTGCACCAGAAGGCGATGGATGTCTTCCTGCTTCATCGTGTGATTATGGCTCTCTTTTCCCACATAAATCATTTCACAGCCGTTGGGGGCTTCTTTTAAAAGCTCGAAAGGCACCAGCCTGTCATAAAGGATGCAGTCAGCTTCCCGTATCGTTTCAAGCCCCTTTACCGTAATCAGTTCCGGATTCCCCGGACCTGCACCGACCAGAAAAACTGTTCCTGCAAACTGCTGACGGATGGAAACGGCTGCCTTACGTGCCATCTCTTTTGGATTCTTCCCGCAAACTTCCGCATATGCGGTTTTTGTCCCGGCCTCATTTCCAAACATCACCGTAAGCTCTAAATAATCCTCTTTTTTCGTCTGGCATACAGCGCCTGCCGGAATATGGCAGCCTCCGCCGATTTCCTGTAAAAAACCGCGCTCTGCTTCCGCCTCTCTGACAGTATCTGCATCGCAAAGCGCATCCAGCATCTCTAATAGCTTTTCATTCCCTTTTTGAATCTCCAGTGCCAAAATTCCCTGTGCCGG
>CAOKHR010000066.1 GCA_948468325.1 uncultured Lachnospiraceae bacterium
ATATCCTCTTCGGTTTCTGTGGGAAGCCCCAACATAAAATAAAGCTTTACTTTCTGCCAGCCGCCTGCAAAAGCCTCTCCTGCCCCTTCTAATATCATTTCTTCCGTCAGTCCCTTATTGATAACATCCCTTAACCTCTGGGAACCGGCTTCCGGTGCGAAGGTTAAGCTGCTCTTCTTAATATCCTGAACTTTTCCCATAACATCTAAAGAAAAAGCATCAATCCTAAGCGACGGCAGTGAGATGTTCACGCCTTTTCCCTTAAACTCTTCGATTAAGTAGCTGACAAGCTCCTTTAACTTCGAATAATCCGAGGAGCTTAAAGAATTCAGGGAAATCTCGTCGTATCCCGTATTTTTTAACATGGCATATGCCTGCTGCTTTAATTCCTCCACATCTTTTTCTCTTGTCGGCCGGTAAATCATTCCCGCCTGACAAAACCGGCAGCCTCTGATGCAGCCCCGCTGAATTTCAAGTACAACCCGATCCTGTGTTGCCTGAATAAACGGAACCAGCGGCTTTGTGGGATAAGATGAGCCTGTCATATGCACAACTACCTGTTTTTCTATTTTAGACGGAATATCTTCTTCCAAAGGCAAAAACTCTGAAATGGTACCGTCCTCTTTATAAGTCACCTGATAAAGCATAGGTACGTAAATGCCTGGTATTTTTGCTGCCTGATGCAAAAAATCCCTGCGGCTTTTACCGGAAGCTTTCCAGTTTTTATAAAGGTCAAATAGCGCATCATAGCTGATTTCACCTTCTCCGATATAAAACAAATCAAAAAAATCCGCCAGCGGCTCCGGATTATATACGCAGGGGCCTCCCCCGATCACAAACGGATCTTCTCGCTTGCGTTCTTTTGCAAGCATGGGAATACCGGAAAGATCTAAAATCTGCAGAATATTCGTATAACACATTTCGTACTGAATCGTAATACCCAGAAAATCAAAATCCCTGACCGCATCCTGTGATTCCAGCGCAAAAAGCGGAATCTGTTTCTCTTTTAAGATTTTATGCAGATCCGGCCAGGGAGAATAAACACGTTCACAATAAACGTCTTCTCTTTTATTAAACATATCATATAAAATCTGAATCCCCAGATGGGACATTCCGATTTCGTATACGTCGGGAAAACACATACAAAAGCGAATATCCACATCAGAAGGATTCTTCATAACCGCATTGACTTCGTTTCCGATGTAGCGGGCCGGCTTTTCAACCGTCAGTAATATCTCATCACTTAAAGCTAATTTTCTCATATTTTTTTCTACTTTAACCTAATCTAAAACCTCACGTTAATGTAAGCTTTAATCTCCTCTACGCACTTTTCAAACCCCAGCTTGCTGCTGTTTAAGCAAAGGTCATAATTTCTGGCATCCGTCCATTCCCGTCCGGTATAATGCTTATAATATTCTGCCCTGTATTTATCTGTTTTTGCAATAAACTTTTCCATTTCACTTTCCGTCATACTGTTTTGCTCCATAGCTCTTGCCAGATTAAACTCTGCGGAGCCATGCACAAAGACGCTGACTACGTTTTCATAGTCTTTTAAAATAAAGTCCGCCGCCCGTCCGATAATGACACAGCTTTCTTCTTTTGCCAGACGTTTGATTACTTTTGCCTGATAATTAAAAAGATTTTTGGCAGAGACAAAATCACTGCTTTCCGGCGGAATCAGATCTCCGGTATAAACATCGGTAGACATCCGCAAAAAGGGGCTGTTTTTTAACTTTTCATCCAGCTGGCGAAACAGCTGTTCGTTGATTCCGCTCTCCTCCGATGCCATTTTTAAAAGATTGCTGCTGTAATAAGATATGCCAAGCTCTTTTGCCAGCATTTTCCCAACGGTTCGTCCGCCGCTTCCATACTGTCTTGCAATTGTAATTACTACATGTTCCATACGGCCGCCTCCTATTCTCCAAGATAAGCTTTTTTGATAGAATCGTCATTCATTAATTCTTTTGCATCACCCTCCAGAACAATTCTGCCTGTTTCCAGAACATACGCTCTGTCTGCGATCGCAAGCGCTTTCTTTGCATTCTGCTCTACTAAAAGTACGGTTGTCCCGCTTTTGCTGACCTCTTCAATAATATCAAAAATCTGATTGACAAGAATCGGGGAAAGCCCCATAGACGGCTCATCCATCACAATAATCTTCGGATGGGACATAAGCGCCCTTCCCATGGCAAGCATCTGCTGCTCGCCGCCGCTCAATGTTCCGGCAAGCTGGTTTTTGCGCTCTTTAAGCCTCGGGAACCGCTTATAAACCATCTGCAGTGTCTGTTCAATTTCTAATTTATTTTTTCTGGTATAAGCGCCCATTTTCAGATTCTCATAAACTGTCAGCTCCGCAAACACTCTTCGTCCTTCCGGTACGTGGGCCATACCCAAAGATACGATTTTATGAGCCGGAATTTTTGTAATATCTTTTCCCTCAAATAAAACCGAACCTTTTTTGGGAGATAAAAGACCCGTAATCGTATGAAGAATCGTTGTCTTTCCGGCGCCGTTTGCACCGATTAAAGCAATAACCTCTCCTTCATTTACTTCAAAGGAAATTCCTTTAATCGCCTGAATCATGCCATAATATACTTCAATGTCTTTAATTTCAAGCATTGCCATTTGCGCACTCCCCCTTACTCGCCTATATATGCTTTGATAACTTCCGGATTGTTCAGTACGTCAGACGCCTTTCCTTCTGCAAGCACTTCACCGAAATTTAAAACGGTCAGCTCTTCACAAATACCCGACACCAGTTTCATGTCATGCTCAATCAAAAGAATTGTCATATCAAATTTGTCCCGAATCAATCGAATCGTCTCCATCAGCTCCTGCGTTTCATTGGGATTCATTCCGGCAGCCGGTTCGTCCAGAAGCAGTAATTTGGGTTCTGTCGCCAGCGCCCGTGTAATCTCTAACTTTCTCTGCTTTCCGTAAGGAAGGTTTGAAGCAAGCGTATCTGCTTCTTTATCCAGATCAAATACGGATAAAAGCTCCATTGCCCGCTCATCCATCGCTTTTTCCATTTTAAAATATTTTGGAAGCCTGAAAATTCCTTCCAGCGCAGAATATTTAAAATGATTGTGAAGTCCAACCTTCACATTGTCCTTTACCGATAAATCGTTAAAAAGACGGATATTCTGAAATGTTCTGGCTATACCCGCTTTGTTGATTTCAATCGTTTTTTTGCCGATCATTTTTTCACCGTCGAGCAAAATCACGCCTTCATCCGGCTTATATACGCCTGTCAGAAGATTAAAAACGGTTGTCTTTCCCGCACCGTTCGGCCCGATTAATCCATACAGACATCCCTTTTCAATTTTCAGGTGAAACTCATTTACTGCGCGCAGTCCTCCAAAGGAGATTCCAAGATTGTTTACCTCTAATAACGCCATACCTATACCTCCTTCTTCTTCCCGCGTTTTAATTTCGCAGCATATTTTTCCCGCCATGCAATTGCTTTCGGACTCCAGTTAAACAGCATCATGGCAATAAATACTACCGCATAGATTAACATACGATAATCATTTAGACCTCTTAACAGCTCCGGCAGAAGCGTCAGTATAATTGCGGCAATTACAGACCCCCTGATATTTCCGATTCCTCCAAGTACAACGAATACAAGAATCATAATCGACATATTGTATCCGAAATTCTTGGGCTGTGCCATTAAATTTGCCAGATTATGCGCATAAATAACGCCTGCGACGCCGGCTAATGCAGCCGATACGGAAAATGCCATCAGCTTATATTTTGTAATATTGATACCGACCGATTCCGCAGCAATGCGGTTATCCCGAATCGACATAATTGCCCGCCCGCTTCTGGAATGAATCAGATTTAAAACAATAAACAGCGTAACGAAAATCAAAATTACGCCGACAGCAAAAGTAGAATCTTTCGGCGTACCGGTAATTCCCTGCGGTCCGTTGATAATAATTTCTCCGTCTTCCAAAAGTCCAAGTGCCCTGGCGTCTGTCGTAGAAAAATGAAATCCCGCGGAATCTCTTCCGATGAATAAAATATTCATGATATTTTTAATGATTTCGCCAAATGCAAGCGTGACAATCGCTAGATAATCTCCTTTCAGCCTTAAGACCGGAATTCCGACTAAAATTCCGCATATGCCGGCTGCTGCCGCACCAATCAAAAGGGCCAGAAAATAACGGACACCGGCTATCGGAATCGTATTTACCATACATTTTGAAAAAAATGCGCTCGTAAATGCCCCGACACACATAAAACCAGCATGGCCCAGACTTAGCTCTCCTAATATGCCGACCGTAAGGTTTAATGAAACAGCCAGAATAATATAAGCGCAGAGCGGCACCAGCAGCCCCTGCAGAAGGCTGGATACGTTTCCGGAGGAAACAAGAATCTGCATCACCAGAAACAAAACAAAAACCATAAGATATGTAATCAGATTGTCTCTTGTCATTTTATTCATCTTTTTCATATTCTTCACCTACACTTTCTCCTGAATATTTTTACCGAGAATGCCTGTAGGCTTCACGATTAATATAAGAATCAACACGCCGAACACAATTGCATCTGCCATCTGGGAAGAAATATAAGCCTTTCCAAACACCTCAATAATCCCTAAAAGAAGACCGCCGATGAAAGCGCCGGGAATCGAACCGATACCGCCGAATACAGCCGCAACAAATGCCTTAATGCCCGGCATAGCTCCCGTGTAAGGCGTCAGCGTCGGATATGCGGAGCAAAGCAGCACGCCGGCAATTGCAGCCAGTGCAGATCCAATCGCAAACGTAAGCGCAATCGTTCCGTTTACATTGATTCCCATAAGCTGTGCAGCCCCCTTGTCTTCGGAAACAGCAAGCATTGCCTGTCCGGCCTTTGATTTATGGATAAACAATGTAAGTGCAATCATAATAACAATACAGGAAACAATTGTAATAAACGCCTCTCCTGTAATCGTAAGCTCTCCTCCCGCAAGCGACAAAGCCGGAATGGAAAGTACATTCGGAAATGAAATGGTATTTGCTCCGAATACTAAAAGAGCGATATTCTGAAGCAGATAGCTGACGCCGATCGCCGTAATTAAAACCGCAAGCGAGGAAGCAGCGTTTAACAGCGGACGATATGCTACGCTTTCAATGACAATTCCAAGTACGGTGCAAAAAATGACTGCAATGAGAATTGCCGCAGCGGGCGGAAGTCCCATTCCCGTCACAGCCGTCATCACCACATAGGCGCCAATCATGATGACGTCTCCATGTGCAAAGTTTAACATCTTGGCAATTCCATATACCATGGTATAGCCAAGCGCAATAATCGCATAGACGCTTCCCAGACTGATACCGTTAATCAGATAAGATATAAAGCTCATATAAATCCCCCATTTGTCTGTATTTTGCCTGTAAGACGAAAAGGGGTTATCTTCAAAAGATAACCCCAATGAACCAATTACTCTACAACTGCATAATCACCATCGGCGATTTTTACTACCATAGGCGCTTTGCTTGGCTCTCCGCTTGCCTCCCAGGTAAGGTCTTTTGCCGTTACACCGTCAATTGTAACTTCTGTCATTGCAGTTTTCATTGCCTCGCATAAATCAGATGGAGACATATCTGATGCTGCCTCTGCCTTTTCAAGCGCTGCCTTGATTGCATAAATTCCGTCATATGCATCTGCAGCAAACTGGTTTGGCGTTCCGCCGTATGCACTTTCATAATCTTTTACAAACTTCTGAATCGCTTCATCTTCCGATGTCGGAGTAAACGGGCTTAAGAAAATCAAATCATTTGCCAGACTTGCGTCAAATCCTTCTACTGCAAGAATACCGTCCATACCGTCACATCCAAAGAAAATCGGGCTGTAGTTCATGCCTGCCGCCTGTTTTAATACCAGAGAAGCCTCCGAATAATAGAACGGAAGGAATACCAGCTCTGCACCCGCATCTTTTGCTTTCTGGATCTGTACGGAAAAATCGGACTTGCTTTCTCCTGTAAATGCTTCTGCCGCAACAATTTCAAAGTTCTGGTTTTCTGCTTCTTCTGCAAATGCATTGTAAATTCCGGTAGAATATACATCGGAACTGTCATAAATTGCTGCAACTTTTGTTGCAAGATTGTTTTCCCCTATGTACTTTGCAGATTCTAATCCCTGCATCGGGTCTGAAAAGCATACACGGAATGCATTGTCATATTTGACACAATCTACCGCTGTTCCGGACGGCGTCAGCATAAAGATATTGTCTGCCTGCGCTACTTCTCCGACGGATACGCAGGGGCCGGAAGTTACGGTGCCGAGAAGCATCTGCATACCCCAGTCTTTTAATGTATTGTAAGCATTGACTGCTTTTTCTGCATCGTTCTCATCATCCTGATAGTTAAACTCAATCTGGACTCCGTTGATTCCGCCTGCTTCGTTAATCTCTTTTACAGCAAGTTCAGCTCCGTTTTTTACGGCTTCTCCGTAAACTGCAGCGCTTCCGGTTACAGGTCCGATTCCGCCGATTTTAAATGTCTCTCCTCCGGAACTGCTTCCTTGTGAATTCTGCTGTCCGCCAGAACCGCATCCAGCCAGTAAAGTAAGTGACATAGCTGCTGCTAATGCAGCAGATACTGCTTTTTTAAATCTCATAAACATTTCCTCCTCACTAATAGAATCTCTTTCTATTTTCAATGTTCGAAAAAAAGAATACACGAAAACAGGGCATTTGTCAAGACTGGGGCGAAAGTGGACTGGTATGCTGCACACATATTCCCAAAGCCTGCATACCATATTTTATATCGTTTTTATCAGGAGCTTTTTCATGAACGCATTCCGTTATGATTATGCCGTTATCGGCGGCGATCTGCGCCAGATATATCTGATGGCAGAATTGGAAAAAGAAAACCAAAACGTCTGTCATTATGCCCTTTGCCAGTCACCAAAGCAGTTTCCGGCGCCGGTCCGTTCTGCTGCCCATGCAACTTTAGAAGCTGCCTGCAGTTCCTCCGCCTGCATCCTGTGTCCCATTCCTCTTAGCAGGGATAGCATATCACTAAATCAAAGCGGCATAAAAAAGAACATCCCCTTAAAACAGCTTCTTATAATTTTAAAACCCGGCCAGCGCCTGTTTGCCGGATGCATTCCCAAAGATTTCTGTCAGGCCGCTCTGGAAAAGGACATTCTTGTTTTTGATTTTATGAAAGATATGTCATTATCCTGTTTTAACAGTATTGCAACAGCAGAAAGCGTGATATGCGAAGCCATAAAAGCAAGCCCCAAAAATCTCCATCAAAGCAGATGTGCCGTACTTGGCTACGGAAAATGCGGCCGCACAATAACAGATCTTTTAAAACGAATGTACTGCAGCGTGACAGTCGGCGCTTCTTATACAGAAGAACTGGCCCTGGCTGCTCTTACCGCAGATGAAGCAGAGAAGCTGCCGACGCTTCTTCGCCATATTGAAACATTTGATTTTATTTTTAACACCATCCCCGCCGTAATTTTAACAAGAGAAGTGCTTTTAAACGCAGATCCGCAGACTGTTATTTTAGATATTGCATCTTCCCCCGGCGGTGTTGATTTTGCGGCGGCAGAAGAATTGTCCGTCCATGCCATGTCATGTCCCGGACTTCCGGGCAGATATGCACCGCTTTCATCTGCGCAGGCAATCGTAAAATCCATAAAAAATTTTGAAAGGAGTTCCCCATGTCTTTAAAAGGAAAGCACATTGGAGTCGCATTCACCGGCTCTTTTTGTACCTATGAAAAAGTATTTGAAGGACTAAAAAAACTGACCGAAGAAGGAGCTTATGTACAGACTATCTTTTCAAATGCATCACAGACGTTAGACAGCCGTTTCGGAAAAGCAGATGACTTTGTCAAAAAGGCAGAAGAAATTACAGGTGCCAAACCTATACTGACAATTCCGCAGGCAGAACCAATCGGGCCAAAAGGATTTTTAGATATTCTGGTTTTGTTTCCCTGTACCGGCAATACGATTGCCAAGCTCGCCAACGGGATTACGGATTCTCCTGTCCTTATGGCGGCAAAGGCGCATCTGCGCAACAATAAACCTCTTTTAATTTCCATTTCCACCAATGACGCGCTGGGCATGAATATGAAAAACATAGGAATGCTTTTAAATGCCAAACATATTTATTTTATCCCCTTCGGGCAGGATAATCCGGAAAAGAAGCCGAACTCTATGATTGCGCATACGGAGCTTCTAATCCCGTCCATTGAAGCAGCATTATCAGGAAAACAAATTCAGCCAATCATCCGATAATCTAATTCTATTTTTAAGGAGAAAAAATATGTGTGGAATTGCCGGTTTTTTTAATCCGAATATGGATTATACAAAAGAAAAAAAGAGATGGCAGAATATTTTAAACCGTATGAATCAGGTACAGAAACACAGGGGGCCGGATGGCAGCGGAACGTATTTGGCCTCTTCCTGCGGTTTCGCCCATGTCAGACTGAAAATCATTGACCTTTTGACAGGCGCACAGCCAATGATTAAAAAAAGAGACGGCGCCGAATATGCCATTGTCTTTAACGGCGAAATCTATAATATGAAAGAATTGAAAGACAATCTTTTAGCAGAAGGCGCTGTTTTTGAAACAACAAGTGATACGGAAGTAATTTTAACGGGTTATATGTTCCATGGAAAAGAATTTATTAAAAAATTAAACGGCATTTTTGCCGCTGCCATCTGGGATTCTGCTCTTTTAAAACTTCATTTGTTCCGCGACAGGCTTGGTGTAAAACCACTCTTTTATACGAAACAAAAAGATACGTTTCTCTTTGCATCCGAAATCAAGGGCCTTTTTGCTTATCCGGGCGTAGAACCTGTCATTGATTCTGACGGCCTTTGTGAAATTTTTGCCCTCGGCCCTGCAAAATCTTACGGCAAAGGCGTATTTAAAGACATTTTTGAAGTGCTTCCGGGCCATTTGATTACTCTGGACCGTTTTTCCTATACTGACGAAGCTTACTGGAGTTTAAAAAGTCATCCGCACGAAGATTCCATGGAAGAAACGATTGAAAAAACAGCATGGCTTCTGGAAGATTCCGTCAAAAAACAGATGCTTTCCGATATTCCGATCAGCACCTTCCTTTCCGGCGGCATCGACAGCAGCCTTGTAACAGCCATTTGCGCAAAGGAACTGAAAAAACAGGGAAAAGAACTGAACACCTTTTCCTTTGATTTTACGGATAACAGCAAATATTTCAAATCCAATGCCTTTCAGCCTAGTCAGGACCGGCCTTTTGTAGAACAGATGGTTTCCCACTGCGGCACAAACCACAGATATTTGGAATGCGGCAATGCCGAACAGCTGGCATGCCTTTACAAAGCCGTGGATGCCAGAGATCTTCCCTGTATGGCTGATGTAGAGTCCTCTATGCTCTATTTCTGCTCAAAAGTCGTATCCTATAATAAAGTAACGCTGACAGGAGAATGCGCCGATGAAATCTTCGGCGGCTATCCCTGGTTCCACAGCAAAACGGCCTTTGAGACAAATGCGTTTCCCTGGTCAGCAGATATGGCGCCCAGACAGACGCTTTTAAATGATACTCTCATTCGGGATCTGCATATGGAAGAATACGCAAAAGCTGCTTATGAAAAAACAATCCACGAAACGCCGCTGCTTGCCGAAGACACGCCGGAAGAAAAAAGGCGCAGGGAAATTGCATTCTTAAATCTGCGTTGGTTTATGGTCACACTCTTAGACAGAATGGACCGGACCAGCATGTACAGCGGACTGGAAGCAAGAGTTCCTTTTGCCGACCACCGCATTGTAGAATATATTTTTAATGTTCCCTGGGAAACGAAGTGTCCGGACGGTATTGTAAAGGGCCTGCTTCGTCACGCCGGAGCTAAAATGCTTCCGGAAGAAATTCTCTGGCGTAAAAAAAGTCCTTATCCCAAAACCTACGACCCTGCCTATGAAAACCTGCTGGGCCGGCAATTAAAAGAAGTGCTTGCTTCTCCGTCCTCCCCCATCCGGCAGCTGCTGGATACGAAAAAAGTAATCGCTTTCTTAAACAGTCCTTCTGATTACGGCAGACCATGGTATGGCCAGCTAATGGCCGGACCGCAGATGATTGCCTATATGCTTCAGGTAAATTACTGGCTGAAAAAATACCGGATTCGTATTGTCTAAAAGAAAAAACGGAGGAAAACGGTGCTTATCGTTTTCCTCCGCTGATATAAATGCAGTTTCTTAACGCTGTGAAAGTTCCTGTGTT
>CAOKHR010000067.1 GCA_948468325.1 uncultured Lachnospiraceae bacterium
ATATAAGAATTGTACGCCATGCCGTTTTCGACAATGTATTGTCCCTCAAAAAGATCAAGGTCGTGATCGTTAACGCCTACATACAAAATATCGTTTGTAATATTCATTGTAATCTCTCCTTTGCTAAAATGAATACCATATTTTTCCTGTTTCATGGCAACGGAATCATTATATCATACAGCAGGCGGCCCTTGCAATGGATAATCTTACTCTTCGTAACGAATTCGTTCCACCAGAGATTCTTTTTTGACATTTTTACTTAAGATAAATGCCAGGATTCCCTGCAGCAGGATAATGGTAATGACAAAAAAGATCAGTTCGGGATATGGCAGATGATATTCGAATAATCCCACGATTCCCTGCTCTTTGCAGATGCAAAAGGCAAAATATCCGAAAAGATTGCCGAGTGTCAGGGAGATTGTGACAGTTCCCAGCGTAAATACCAGTCCTTCCAGCTGAAGCATCCCGTTGAACTGGCGGTTCGTCATGCCGATTGCCTGCAGAATGCCGAATTCCCGTTTCCTGGTGACAATACTGGTAATCATAGTGTTTGCCATATTCATAAATCCAATCAGGCTTAAAATAACCAAAAGGCTGTAAGCGGCGCTTTTTATGAAAATAATTTGATAATTTAATAAATCCACTTCATTCTGAAAGCTCTGCATGGAAATATTATCCATAGAATCGACAATTTGTTCCAGTTCATTTTTTACTTCCGCTTCTTTGTCAGGATCGCAGTCCACAAACAGAATACTTGTCATATCTTCCTGAATTCCCAATGTTTCAAATGTGGCTTCCGTCATAGTAATTTCACTGTCGTTGGAATGGCTGCAGGTTCCCAAAACCGGACCCTGAAAGGGAACGCGCCTGTCGCCGTCTAAAATCTCGCATTGATACAAATCGCCGAGTTTGTATTCGTCATCAAAAAAGTAATCCCACATATAGATGACGCCGCCGGTTTCTGCCGTTTCTTTATAATCTACCGTGCCCCGTTCGGCATTTTTTTCCAGCCAGGCAAAATCCTCTTCGTTTACTATGGAGATGGTGAGATAATTTTTTGTATTCTTGTCGTAAACCGGCAGGATTTTTCTTGACCGTACTTCGGTTACGCCCGGAATTTCCAGCAGGCGGTTTTGAAATGCTTTGTCAAAAGGCGCCTGCTTCTGCACTTCATTCATGTTATTTTCGGGATAGGAAGTATCATTTAAGGGAGCGTCTATTTCAATACGGAATCTGCCGTGTTCAATGTTTTCTCGGGCTTGGGGTTCGGCGCTCATGTTGCCTGCAATATTGGCAATGATAATAAACAGGACACAGGATAAGCCCATAGTCAGAATCGTTGTGACCGTTCTTTTTTTGTGCAGAGAAAGATTCGATAAAGTAAGCGATACAATACGGATGTCTTTTTTGCCTTTGCGCATCGTCTCCCTGCCGCCGGCTTCATAGCGGATAGCTTCTACCGGAGAGGTTTTTGCTGCGAGACGGACCGGCTTTTTCATGGACAGCGCTACGGTACAGAGGGTTAAAAAGGCCACAAGAACAGTAAGAGGCAGGGAGAAAACGGAAACAGATATTTTCATGTAAACTCCAAACCAAAGTTTTAAAAGAAAGCTTCCCAAAAGGATTCCTGCCGGAACCGAGACCGCAGACAACAGAAAACCTTCCACGCGAATGATGGATTTCAGCTGCTTCTGATTTGCACCGATGGCTTTTAAACGTCCGTATTCCCGTATTTTCCGGATAGCCGCCATATTAAAAATATTATAGATTACCAGTGTGGATACAACCATAATAATCAGAACAATGCATATGCCCGGAACAATAGTTTCCGTAGCAGGATCTAACTGCCACAGCAGATAGTTTCTGTTGAGACTGACCTGTTTTTCCGAAATGTTGAGTTCTTTGGCAAGATTAAGGATTTCCTGCTCCATCTGTGAGGAATTTAAATTTTCTTCATTGCGGATTTGAAAATTTAAAAAAACAAGCCTGTTTGTTTCATCGGGAATACAGGCGTCAAGAAATGCTTCCGAAACATAGGCGCTGTATTTTTTTGACAGGTCATTGGCTCTCGACGACGGAAGGAAACCGCTGATGGTAAATGATTTCTTCTGAATCTTTCCGGTGCCGTTGATGCGGAAGGGAATTTTGACAGTATCTCCGATTTTTGGATTTTTGTATCCGTATGCCTGGAAAAATCCGCGTTGGGAGAGAATTTCATTTTCTGCATTAGGATAGCAGCCGGATTCTATGTCAAAATGCGACAGCATAAGCGTAATCCGGTCCATGACGTAAAGGGACATATCATACCCCTTACAGACTCCTTCTCCGGCATATGTTTCCAATCCGACATTATAAAATTTACTGTGCAGCCGGATTCTTTCGGTTTGTTCCGGCGTTACCCGGCTGAATGTGCCGTAATGTTCCCCGTAAGTTTCAGCGGCGCTTGCTTTTTGATGCCGGATGACGGTATTGCAGCCAAATGTAATGATGGTAATCAGTGCCGTAGTTAAAAAAATGGCGATTCCGGTTAAAACACTTATTGTCTTTCCCGTTTTTAAACTGCCTACGGCAAGCTTTGTGGTTGTTTTCATTTAGGACACCGCCTTTCCGTCTTCCGTGACAATGCCGTCTTCTATGACAAGAATACGGTCCGCCATCTGGGCAAGTTCCTCATCATGGGTAATCATTGCCAGAGTCTGTCCGTATTTTTTTACAGAGACTTTCAGCAGGTTGATGACTTCCATACTCGTTTTGCTGTCTAAATTTCCGGTGGGTTCGTCTGCCAGAATAATATCCGGTTTTGCGGCAAGCGCCCGTGCAATGGCTACACGCTGCTGCTGACCGCCGGAAAGTGTATTCGGCATGCTGTTGATTTTGTCATTCAGTTCCAAAATGCCTATGATTTCCCGAATAAATGACGTATCCGCTTTTTTGTTGTCAAGTCCAATGGGAAGTACGATATTTTCCCAAACATTAATGGAAGAAATCAGATTAAACGACTGAAAGACAAAGCCGATTTTTCTTCTGCGGAATGCGGCAAGGGCATCTTCCTTTAAGGAAAAAATGGGTTGGTTTCCGATTCGGACTTCTCCGGAAGTCGGAGTATCCAGACCGCCCAGCAGATGCAGCAGCGTCGATTTTCCGGAACCGGATTTTCCTACAATAGCGGCAAATTCTCCTTTTTCAATGGAAATGCTGGTATGACAAACGGCCTTCACCTGGTTTTCGCCGGTTCCGTAATATTTACATAAATCTCTTGTTTCTAAAATGGTATTCATAACATTCCTCCTTATTTTTGATATGCTTTGACTCTAGTATAAGGCTGTATTCTTTCAAACCGCTTACAGAATAAAAAAGAAGCCTTACAAAAATGTAAGACTTTTTGCATCAGGCATTCGGGAACTGTATGGAAAAAATGCTTCCCTTTTTGCCGTGTCCGGAGCGGACAAAAATGCTGCCGTTTTGCTTTTCCATAATTTCTCTGGCGAGATATAATCCCACACCCGAGCCTTCGAGCTCCCGAACGGAATTCCCGCGGTAAAAGCGCTTGAAAATGTTATGATATTCTGATTTGGGAATGCCGATGCCCTCATCTTCAATGTCAATTTTCAGATAGCTTACAAGTGGTTCTGCTGTAATTGTAATATGCGTATATTCTGCGCTGTATTTAATTGCATTATCCAAAATATTTACCAGAACCTCTACGGTCCATTTTTTGTCATGCGGTATCAGAATGCGTTCCGGAAAGGAGTCCGGAGGCATTTCAATGGAAATCTGTTTTTCGGAGGCTTTTTCGTAGACACGGCTGACTGCGGCAAGAATTGTTTCTCCGATCCTGGCAGGCTGAATGTGAAGCTGTATCATGTCCTGCTCCATACGGGATATATTGACAAGGGCTTTTGTGAGATTTTCCAGTCCTTTTAGCTGGGATGTGCAGCGGCTTAAAAATTCTGTTTGCTGCAGCTTCGTCAAATCCTCTTCGGACAACAATTCCAGATTGGTTTTTAAAGCGGCAACGGGAGTTTTCAGCTGATGGGAAATGTCCGTCACAAAGGCTTTTGTGGATTCTTTTTCTTTCTGCAGTTTTGTATGGTCCGTTTGGATTTGTTCCTGCAGGGATAAGATTCTGTCGGTTAACACAGGTTCCAGGTCAGGCGAAGAAACATCTAAGGGAGAAAAATCAACGGTTTGAAGCTGCCGCAGGGCTTTTTCGATTTCCAGAACACGCTGTGTATCTTTTTCTTTTATAAACTGATACAGGAAAAAAAGCAGCAGCAGTAGAAGAGCGTCAAAAACAGATGAAAAAAGTATGATTTTGTTTCGGGAAGCAAGATATTTTTCATCCCAGACGGTCTTTGTCTGCCCGTCATAACCGTAAAAGGCAAGATACGCTTCGCCTTGTAAAAGCCAGTCTTCTTCCGGCGCTTCTTTTAGCCATTTTATGGGATTTTCGTTGGAATCTGTGCTGCCGGCAATTTTAGAAATGATTTTTTTGGTATCGTCATAGCTGCTTTTGAGATTTGATAAAAAAATCAGATCCAGTACGAGTGTAGACAAAATGATAAGAAAGCCTGTGAAAAGAAGAAATTTTTTTGTGCTTATTCTGCTTCCAAGTCCCATACGTACCCCATTCCCCGAATATTTTTGATGATGCGTTTCTGATTGGTGTCCTTAATTTTTTCACGCAGCCGCCGGATATTGACGGCAACTGTATTGTCGTCTACATAATTTTGGTCTATATCAAACATCTGCTCTAAAATCTGCGCTTTAGATAAAATCTGCTTTGGATGATTTAAAAACAGCTGGAGCAGTTTATATTCATTTCTGGTCAGCTCAACGGGTTTCTGGTTGACAAAAAGCTGCATTTCTTTGGGATAGTAAAGCAGACTGCCGGATTTTATGACGGGATTGTCTTTTTGCTTTGCAGTTTTGTCGATGCGTTTAAAAACAGAATGAATTTTTGACATCAAAACAGCAAGGCTGAAAGGCTTTGTGATATAATCGTCCGCGCCCGTTTCATAGCCCATAACAATGTCAAGTTCCGTATCCATTGCCGTGAGGAAAATAAAATGCACGCTGCTTAAAAGCTCTTCCCTCACATACTGGCAGAAAGCAAGACCGCTTCCATCGTCCAGCATAATGTCACATAAAATCAATTGAAATTCATTTGTCTGCAGCGCCGCTTTTCCTTCGTGAATGGCAGCGGCTGATATGACCTTATAGCCTTCCTTTTCCAGTTTAAAACGGATTCCATGGCGCAGGCTTTCATCATTTTCCAATAACAGAATGTTATGCATAACACGTTTGCTCCGTTCCATCGTATAATTATTCTGTCTGTCTTTTAACAGAAATATAGTAGCAGAAACTTTTGAAAAAGAAAAGGAATATTTGAAGGCTGCATTAAAACATTAGAATTATAGCGGAAAAGGAAACGTAAGTTCAATCATAAGCACCCCTTTCACATATCGTGCAAAAATCTTTCCGTTCATCTGTTCCGTAAGCGTTTTTGCGATGGAAAGTCCAAGCCCCGTAGAGTTTACACCTGTCTCTACTGTATAAAGCCTGTCAAATAACTTCTGCACGTCAACTTCATTCAATGCGGCTGCATGGTTGGAAAATGTAATCTGCCCATGTTCAGATAATGTAATCTGCAAATCCCCATCACTGTATTTTACAGCATTGCCGATGATATTTTCAAAAATACGGAGAAGTGCATGTTTATCCAGCCTGCGGATAATTTTTTCTTCGGGCATGGAAATTACAGGGGTAATTCTGCAGCCTTTCAGTATGCCGTACTGGGAAGAAATACTTTCCTCCAGTACATGATTTAATACCGTATCTTCAAACATAAGGGAAGCGGCAGAAGAAACGGCAATTGAGTAGGAAAGCAGTTCTTCTGTCAGCTTTTTTAATGCATTGGCACGGTTTCTAATGACATCCAGATACTGTTTTGCAGTCTGGGACATTTCTTCCTCCTTTAAAAGGTCAAGATAACCGCAGATTGCGGTAAGAGGTGTTCTTAAATCGTGGGAGACGCCGGCAATCGTTTCTTTGACTGCCAGATCTCCCTGTTTATAACGATGTCTTTCCTGACGGAGTTTTTTCAGCTGTTCGTTAATGTCCGCAGCCAGAGCGCACATACAAGGATCACGGCCTGAAATGTCAATCAGTGTATTTGTTTCCGTATGAATTTTATCAGAAAAGGACTTTCGGATTTCTTCTGCGGATTTTCGCAAAAGATATATTTTCAAAAAAAGCAGAAAAATAACTAAAATGAGCAGGCCGATCAAACCGTACAGAAAAACATCCATAAAAAATCTCCCTATTTAACATCTTTTTTCAAAAAAGCAGACAATCCGATTCCGGTTGCACATATAAAAATCAATCCGTCATAAAGAAAGATGTGTGCAGAAAAAGGCGTTCGGTTTATAATAAGAAAAGTCTGTCCGGAAGGAAGGAATTCCAGCAGGAATTCGTGGACTTTTCGCCTGGTTCCGGTAAGATAAAACGGATTGGGAGCCGGCTTAGACTGTGTAACTTCACCGGATTCATTTATAATATAATCGCTTACCATTTCCGGCTGGGAAAGGGAAGAGTAAAGGTAGGCGGCAGCGAACATCAGCAGAAATGCAGTGATGACGGATACCACAGAAAGAGCAGCTTTACTGTGGATTAACATGGCTGCAAGAGTGAAAACGGCTGTATAGGCAATACTGATAACCATACTGCATAAGACCAGCAATACGGCTGTCTGCAGATCCATTTGGAAAAATCCAAGCAGAGGAATTCCCACGCAGGCGCAGGCAGCCATATAGGAAAGAGAGAATGCAATGCCTGCAGCCATGCACACAATTAAGTTGGAAATATAAATGGAAATTCTGGAATGACCGACAATCAGTTTGTTGCGTATCGTTCCGTCGCTGTATTCCGTTCCGATAAACAGGCTGCAAAAAACAGCAATGACAATCCCTATAAGCATTACCTGTGTAAAGAATGCATCTTCCAATGTATGGGTAAACTGATATTTTTTCATATCCATGTATCCGCTGACGGACATATATGAGCCGAATGCAAACATAAAACCGGAAAGGATAAAAAATACTTTACTTTTTTTCAGACGCAGAAAACCTGCGCTTAATAATTTACTCATAATCACCGCCTCCAATCAGATTAATATAATAACTTTCCAGTGTTTCGTCACGCTCCTGCAGGGACAGAATTTCACAATTTTTTTCCGCAAGGGCAAGCGTTAATTTTGTAATGTTTGGTTCGGCAAATACATCTGCCTGCGTATCGGACAGAATGTGGTAATCTACATTCATGGAATCCAATACATAAGCAAGGATTTTTGTGTCGGTGACCTTAAAGCGGATGCATTTTCTGCAGGCAGCTTCTAATTCTTCTGCGCTGATTTCTTTTACCATGCGTCCTTTGTCAATAAAACCGTAATGAGTTGCCAGGCGGGAAAGCTCATCTAAAATATGGCTGGAAATCAGAACGGTAATCTGCCGTTCTTTATTTAGTTTTAAAATAAGTTCCCGGATTTCAATGATTCCCTGAGGGTCCAGTCCGTTGACGGGTTCGTCTAATACCAGAAAATCCGGATCTCCGGCCAGGGCAACGGCGATGCCAAGCCTCTGGCGCATACCAAGGGAAAAATTTTTGGCTTTCTTTCTGCCGGTATCGGAAAGGCCGACCAGTTCCAACAATTTTGGTATACCGGAAAAAGAGGGAAGTCCCAACACCCGGTATTGTTCCTTTAAATTGTCCTCTGCCGTTAGATCCAGATAGAGCGAGGGCGTCTCTACAACAGCCCCCATTCTTCTTCTGGATTTTATGATTTCATGAGATGTTCCAGAAATGCCGTATAGGGTATAATCTCCGGAAGAAGGCTGCTGCAGCCCGCAGATTAACCGGATTAACGTAGTTTTTCCGGCTCCGTTTTTTCCGACAAATCCATAAATCGCCCCTTTGGGAACATGCATGAAAAAATTATCCAATGCCTTGAAATGCCTGTAATTTTTGCATAAAGAATTTGCAGTCAGTACATATTCCATAATAAATCTCCTTTCTCTGACATTGTGCTGTCTCATAATGTACACCTTACCAGACAAACGTTAAGAAAACAGTTAAGAAAAGCGTTAAGAAACAGTAAAATTCATCTTAAATCCGATTCCCCATACCGATTCAATATAGTCTTTTCCTCCGGCATCCATAAGTTTTTTGCGCAAATGGCTCATATGCACTTTTAAGGAGCTTTCTGTGCAGTCCGGCGTATCTTCGCTAATGCGGTCCAATATGACAGATTTTGCAATGACCTGCGAGGGGTTTTGCATAAGCAGTTTTAGGATGGCATATTCCGTTCTTGTCAGTTTTACATTTTTTTCGCAGATGCAGACACTGCGGGAAGCCGTATCCAGTTTCAGATCATCACAGGTCAGAACAGAAGAGGATGAAACAGGTGCATTTCTGAGCTGGACGGTAATTCTGGCCAGCAGTTCTTTTGTATCGAAGGGTTTGGTGATGTAATCGGCGGCGCCTCCTAAAAGCAGATTTACTTTATCTTTTACATCTGCTTTTGCGCTGACTACTATAACGGGAATATCTTTGATTTTGGGCAGGATTTCTTCGCCTGTCTGTCCCGGAAGCATTAAGTCCAAAAGAATCAGATTCGGTTTCTTTGCAGAGAGAATGAAAAGGGCTTCCGTGCCGGAATAGGCACGCAGTGTCTGATAACCTGCTTTTGTAAGCAGTTTTTCCAGCATATTTCCGATGGTTACATCATCGTCTATAATTAGGATTGATTTCATTTTGGGCACCACCTGTACAAATTTTGTGATACAATCAAGTATAACGGATTATTTGTGTTTTATCAAATCGGCAGAATGTTACAAAAAAACAGTGAAAAAAGCAGATTAGTCTTGATTTTGCATCTGCATTCTTTTAATATTAAGTATGTTGCCGACAAAAAATATAAAGGGAGAGAATATGTTCTGCAGCATGTTCAAATATGCTCTGGGCGGAACATATTTAGAAAGACAAAGGAGGAATAAAGTATGGCAGGTTTTTGTGGAAATTGTGGTTTTAAGTTGAATGACGGAGATATGGTATGCGGGAACTGCGGAACACCCGTTGCGGGAATTCCGGTTGGAAATCCGGCAGCAAATCAGGCAGGAATGCCAAATCCGAATATGAATCCGGGACAGGCGCCGTCATCGGTATCTTTAAACGCAAAAAATTCAAGTAAAATTGTTATGCTGGGGATTGCTGCAGTAGCTGTAATTTTTGTACTTATCGTGGGGCTTGTTGTTGTGAATTTTATAACACAGAACACAGGGTATAAAGGCACCGTCAAAAAAATGGTCCGGGCGATGGAGGATGAGGATATTGATGCACTGGAGGAGGTTGCAAGTTCCATCAGCGAAGAAGTTTACCGTGATACTTATTATGGCGACTATGATGAGTTTGTAGAAAAATCACTGGATGACGTTTTGGACAAATATGAAGATGCTGTTGGGAATATTGATAAGATTGGATATACGATTGAAGATGTAAGAGAAATTTCAGAGCGCCGCATAAAGAATATGAAAGAAATCCTTGAGGATTTCTACAATATAGATGTGGATGATATTGACGATATCCGGATTCTGGATCTTAGAATAACCGTCACCGGTTCAAGAAGAAGTGCAAATTATACACCTGAGAATTTGTATCTGATTAAAGAAGACGGCAGCTGGAAAATACATTATGGTTTCCTGAATTATTAATGGAAAGGCTTTATATCCGCACATTTCTATAAGTCCATAACCATTTCAGCAGATTTGGTTGTGGGCTTATGGATTTTAGACCATAAGGTTACAGTGTAAACAGGCGTTTGATAAAAAGAAAAGCCTTAAAACATTGAAGAATCAATATTTTAAGGCTGTTTATCAAATGCAGGAAAAGGGACTTGAACCCTCACGACATTGCTGCCACAGGCACCTGAAGCCTGCGCGTCTGCCAATTCCGCCATTCCTGCAAA
>CAOKHR010000068.1 GCA_948468325.1 uncultured Lachnospiraceae bacterium
GCCAACGATTTAAAATCAGGACTCTGCAGTGCATCTACTTCTTTTGCCGCAGACAAAATTGTCATAGACATATTTGTACCCGTATCACCGTCCGGAACCGGAAAGACATTTAATTCATTGATCCATTCTTTTTTTGCCTCTAAATTCGCCGCTCCTGCTAAAAACATTTTCGTAAATGCGGCGGCATTAACCGACTTGACTTCCACTTTCAAATCCTCCTTAATCGATGACTCTTACGCCTTCAACGTAAATATTGATCTTCTCAATTTCCATACCGGTAAACTCTTCCACCTTATATTTTACCGTATCAATTAAGTTGTCAGAAACTGTATGGATACTGACGCCATATGAAACAATAACATGAAAATCAATGACAATCTTATTCTCTTTCGTAACGGTTACATTTATTCCATGTGTAAGATAATCCCGCTTCAACAATCTTACCAGGCCGTCTTTCATATTTACGGCGGCCATTCCGACAATACCAAAACATTCTACTGCCACTGAGCCTGCATAGGTTGCAATTACTTCATTATCAATCATAATTTTACCCAGTTGGGTTTCCATTTGTCCTTTCATACCTTGCCCTCCAGACTTTTAATCAGCCAAATATTCACACTGACATAATTCATTATACCCATTTTTCTTAAAAAATCAATTAGAATTGGAATTTTTGAAAAAAAGCCGTAACAATAAGCCGTAAGGGTGAACTGTTACAAATAGCCCCTGAAACATTAAATTTCAGAGGCTTTTTTCAAAATCCGGCAGCTGTTTCTATACTCCTTTTTTAATCCCTGCCGTTTTAATCTGTTTTTTTATACTCTTATTTTTTTTCAAATTCTTCGGCAGTTTCACGCTGATTTTCTTTGATGCACCCTTAAATGCTCCGGCACCGACTTTTGCCAGTTTAGACTTGCCGCTTATCGTAACTTTGGTCAGCTTTTTGCATCCTTTGAATGCATTTTTGCCTATTGTTTTTACATCTGCACCTATCGTCACGGTCTTTAATTTCTTACTGCAGCCCTTATATGCATTATTCGCAATTTCAACTACCGTATATTTTATACTGTCATATGTAACAGTATTAATTTTAACAGTTTTTACATCTTTTCCTTTTACAAGCTTTACTGTCTTTGCCGATGCACTTACTACCTGATATTTTACGCCGCTGACTGTAGTAAAGGAATCACCGTCTTTCAATTCGCTGCCATTGGAACCTCCGTTTAGTGAACCATCCGTATCCGGATCTTTTACCGGTATTGTTATTTCTTTTACAAGAGACAGTTTACCAAGATTTTCAATTGCCTCTTCCAGTTCCTTTATGGATACATTCTCTTTTGTAAGCATTTTTTCCGCCGCAGTTACAGCTGCTTTCAGTGCACTCACAGAATCCGCCGTATAGCCGGCTGTATTGGCAAGCTTCTTTCTGGCCTCTGAAATTGCTGTGTTAAGCGTTTCTTTTGTTTCACTTATTATTTTGTCTTCATCCCCCGCAGTCTTAAGGTCGGATAAAATACCGGAGAGATCGGTCTGACCTGATCCGTTTTCATTCTCTAATGCTGCTTTTGCCGCAGCAATCACAGCCTGTAAAGAAACCGAAGCTTTTGTGCCTTCTAATTCTTTCAGTTTTTCCTCCGCTTCTACGATTGTGGAAGAAAGATTATAACGAACCTTTTCCGTATCACTCATAAAATCTAATTCCGTCAAATGATCGATTGCATCCCGCACTTTTCCAAGTGCAGACAAATAATCCGCCTCTGTACTGCTTTCATACTCTAAGATTAATCTGGCTTCTTCTTTTGCTTCCTGCAGCACTTTCCAGCTCTGGTCGGTATAACTGTCTTTCTGATACGTATCTCCCTCGCAAAGATTTACAATATTCTCCAGATCTGCTTTTGCGTCAACCGGTTCGTATAAATTTAATTCTGCAATCGTTGCATGAGCTCCTACATTATCCTCTTTGGAAGCCAGAATTTTGAGCGTAACGCTTTTTACTTTTACCGGCTCGAAATCGGCAGTTTTCTGATCTGTCGTATTTGCCCACGTACCACGACTGACAACCGTTTCCGTTGTCAAGGTGCCATCCGGATTCTCTTTTTCCACATCAATGCTATATTCCAAAATTCTTCCGCTTTCCGAATTCTGTCTTGGAAGATACGTTAATCTGGAAATTGTTTTTGCATTTTCTAATGTCACTTTAAACCAGTGATAATGATCAGCTGAAATTGCTGTGTCATTGCTCCAGTCCGTATGCCAGTAAGTATCGCTGTTGTCATCAATTGCAAACTTTACCGGACCTTCCGTTGCGCTTGCCTCTGATACAGAGCAGGCAGTCGCTGTCATTTCAGAATGCTCTACGGAGCCATATCCGGCAGAAGAAGTCCCGTTTCCCGTAACGGTTACATATGCAATCTGTCCTTTGAAACTGTCTGTATCGCTTCCGATGCGTCCAATCGGAACCATCATTGTAGCGACTTTTGCATTTCCTCTTGAAGCTTTTAATGGTGTTTCCGGATGATTTGCAAAATAAAACTCAGGATTATCATCTGCCAGCTCTCCGTTTACATATAATGCTACTCTGTCCTGCCCGCTGTGAAATTCCAGTTCCACCCATTCATTCTCCGGCAGTGTATAATTAAACGTATAATCATATCCTTCTCTGGAAAACCCCACGTATGACGTTCCGTTTTTTGTAATGGAAGCCTTGATGGCATATGTGCCGTATGTACCGAATTTTTCTTTCGACTCACAGAGAATCTGTTCGCTCGTCTCCGTATCCGCATCCGCATCCATTTTCACTTTCATCGTAATTATGGCATTGGAACCCACCTGGTTTAGCGGTGTTTCAGCATAGCTTCTGCCTCCGTTCAACTGAAGCGCTTTACCTGCATTTTCGCCGTTTACAAGCTTTGCATTTTCAACCGCAGTCAGATCAAACCCATTCACACTGGAATCTTTTTCCAGCGTTTCGTCAAATGTCCAGTCAGAAGCCGTATTTGTTACAAAATCTACTTCTGCATACATATTTGTGTTTGGCGCCGTGCCTGTTTTGGAAGCAAGTGCGCAAAACTCCGAAAATGCCGTTTCGTCTTTATTGACGTCTCCCCATACTTTTGCGCTGATAACCGGAAGGGCATCCATAAAACGGTAAAAGGAATCGTATTGAGTTATGCCGTTTGCACGAGTATCGATATTATCATGCCATGATGCAAAGCATGCGCCAAGCATCTGGTCGTCTCCGGCTTTCACAGTATATCCGGAAAAAATATTCGGCTGCCAGTTATTATATAAATTTGTTGTATCAAGCAAATCAGCATATGCACCCCTGTTTCTCGTCCCGCTCGGAACAATGTAAAGTCCGCCGCAGGCTGTACTGCCGTCTACCAGCGTATTAATCATATCAAATCCCTGATTATACATATTGGCCGGATTTGCATAACTGGTAGACCATATATTTAACTGAACGTCATTGGAGGCAACCGGCGTTGATCCGCTTTTATTGGAAAGACTGCCCCACATGCGGACCTTTCTTCCCGTACCCTGCACAAATTTGATCATATCATCCGAAAATTTACGGAAACTTTCATTTCCGCCGGTTCCATTAAATTCATCCGTTCCAATATGTATTGTAGTATCTTTATCAAAAACAGGATCGTCTCCCGTAAAATAATCCTCCCAGAGGCTTTTTGCAAATTCTGTCGTCTCCGGATCCTGCAGATTCAGTTCGTCAATTGTATATGTATGACGGCCTCCCGTTTCAGATGATGTTCTGTACTGCGGAAAAGCTCTTGTAAAAGCCAGAGCATGCGCCGGCATATCAAATTCCGGTACAATATCTATTCCCATTTGTCTGCTGTCTTTTATAAACTGGCGGAATTCATCTTTTGTGTAATACAAATCTTCGGAAGTTGCTGATTTTCCCAGTAATTCCGGATAGTTTTCATCGGTATTTACCACGCCCGATTCCAGACGGAAGCCCGCATAAGCCTGGTCCTTTGCAGTCTGAAGTCCTTTTTCCAGTTTTTCTGCATCCGTACCTGTCTGCTGGTTTTTATAATCCTCCATAAAAATCAGATTATCATTCAGATGAATCTGAAAACTGTTCATTTTATACCAGGACATATTTTGGGCAAACTGATACAGCGCATCCATTGTAAAAGGCTTTCTTCCTACATCAAGGCTAAAAGCGCGCACTTCGTATTTCGGATAATCCCGAACCAGTCCCTTGGGTATGCTCTGATTCTGCTTTAAAATCTGAAGGATTGTCCGGGTTGCCCAGTAAACTCCGACTGCATCTTCCGCCCCCACACATACGGCATTATCAATATCCATCACATAGCCTTCTTTACCCAGTCCTTTTTCTTGCTCTGTGAGCTCAAAATAAAAGTCGCACATCTTTGCATCAGACCTGGTACCCACTCTGATTTCCTGTAATTTCAGTCCTGTAATATCCAGATAATCCTGTTCGAATTCTTCTGCCACGTCCTGCAATTTTGCATCAGAAATAATCAGTTTCGACGCCGAAGATATAACAAATGTTCCTGTTTTGCCATGCCACTCCTGAAGTTCGGGAATCACTGTCGGCTTCTCATTGGCATTCGGAATTGCTTCATAAGCGCCGCGGACGGTATAGGTGGTTTCTTCTCCTTTTGTAACAGTCTGATCTGTTCCGTTTGTTGTTTCAAAAAAACCTTTCACCGTTTTATCCTCTAACGGTGTGTAAACGGTTCCGTCTTCCCCTATGATCTGTTCATAATCCGCACAAAAACGCACGGTATCGTTACCGCTTACAGATGGAAGTTCAAGATTCTCCCCTTTTTCAATTACATTTGATTCTTCTGCTTTTGCCGGAAATTGTACGGAACCAATCACCATCATAAAAGCAATCGTAAATGTTCCCATTTGCTTCAATTTTTTACGAAACATAAAATTTATGTCCCCCTTTCAATTATAATTTTACCCAGTTGGGTTTCCATTTGTCCTTTCATACCTTGCCCTCCAGACTTTTAATCAGCCAAATATTCACACTGACATAATTCATTATACCCATTTTTCTTAAAAAATCAATTAGAATTGGAATTTTTGAAAAAAAGCCGTAACAATAAGCCGTAAGGGTGAACTGTTACAAATAGCCCCTGAAACATTAAATTTCAGAGGCTTTTTTCAAAATCCGGCAGCTGTTTCTATACTCCTTTTTTAATCCCTGCCGTTTTAATCTGTTTTTTTATACTCTTATTTTTTTTCAAATTCTTCGGCAGTTTCACGCTGATTTTCTTTGATGCACCCTTAAATGCTCCGGCACCGACTTTTGCCAGTTTAGACTTGCCGCTTATCGTAACTTTGGTCAGCTTTTTGCATCCTTTGAATGCATTTTTGCCTATTGTTTTTACATCTGCACCTATCGTCACGGTCTTTAATTTCTTACTGCAGCCCTTATATGCATTATTCGCAATTTCAACTACCGTATATTTTATACTGTCATATGTAACAGTATTAATTTTAACAGTTTTTACATCTTTTCCTTTTACAAGCTTTACTGTCTTTGCCGATGCACTTACTACCTGATATTTTACGCCGCTGACTGTAGTAAAGGAATCACCGTCTTTCAATTCGCTGCCATTGGAACCTCCGTTTAGTGAACCATCCGTATCCGGATCTTTTACCGGTATTGTTATTTCTTTTACAAGAGACAGTTTACCAAGATTTTCAATTGCCTCTTCCAGTTCCTTTATGGATACATTCTCTTTTGTAAGCATTTTTTCCGCCGCAGTTACAGCTGCTTTCAGTGCACTCACAGAATCCGCCGTATAGCCGGCTGTATTGGCAAGCTTCTTTCTGGCCTCTGAAATTGCTGTGTTAAGCGTTTCTTTTGTTTCACTTATTATTTTGTCTTCATCCCCCGCAGTCTTAAGGTCGGATAAAATACCGGAGAGATCGGTCTGACCTGATCCGTTTTCATTCTCTAATGCTGCTTTTGCCGCAGCAATCACAGCCTGTAAAGAAACCGAAGCTTTTGTGCCTTCTAATTCTTTCAGTTTTTCCTCCGCTTCTACGATTGTGGAAGAAAGATTATAACGAACCTTTTCCGTATCACTCATAAAATCTAATTCCGTCAAATGATCGATTGCATCCCGCACTTTTCCAAGTGCAGACAAATAATCCGCCTCTGTACTGCTTTCATACTCTAAGATTAATCTGGCTTCTTCTTTTGCTTCCTGCAGCACTTTCCAGCTCTGGTCGGTATAACTGTCTTTCTGATACGTATCTCCCTCGCAAAGATTTACAATATTCTCCAGATCTGCTTTTGCGTCAACCGGTTCGTATAAATTTAATTCTGCAATCGTTGCATGAGCTCCTACATTATCCTCTTTGGAAGCCAGAATTTTGAGCGTAACGCTTTTTACTTTTACCGGCTCGAAATCGGCAGTTTTCTGATCTGTCGTATTTGCCCACGTACCACGACTGACAACCGTTTCCGTTGTCAAGGTGCCATCCGGATTCTCTTTTTCCACATCAATGCTATATTCCAAAATTCTTCCGCTTTCCGAATTCTGTCTTGGAAGATACGTTAATCTGGAAATTGTTTTTGCATTTTCTAATGTCACTTTAAACCAGTGATAATGATCAGCTGAAATTGCTGTGTCATTGCTCCAGTCCGTATGCCAGTAAGTATCGCTGTTGTCATCAATTGCAAACTTTACCGGACCTTCCGTTGCGCTTGCCTCTGATACAGAGCAGGCAGTCGCTGTCATTTCAGAATGCTCTACGGAGCCATATCCGGCAGAAGAAGTCCCGTTTCCCGTAACGGTTACATATGCAATCTGTCCTTTGAAACTGTCTGTATCGCTTCCGATGCGTCCAATCGGAACCATCATTGTAGCGACTTTTGCATTTCCTCTTGAAGCTTTTAATGGTGTTTCCGGATGATTTGCAAAATAAAACTCAGGATTATCATCTGCCAGCTCTCCGTTTACATATAATGCTACTCTGTCCTGCCCGCTGTGAAATTCCAGTTCCACCCATTCATTCTCCGGCAGTGTATAATTAAACGTATAATCATATCCTTCTCTGGAAAACCCCACGTATGACGTTCCGTTTTTTGTAATGGAAGCCTTGATGGCATATGTGCCGTATGTACCGAATTTTTCTTTCGACTCACAGAGAATCTGTTCGCTCGTCTCCGTATCCGCATCCGCATCCATTTTCACTTTCATCGTAATTATGGCATTGGAACCCACCTGGTTTAGCGGTGTTTCAGCATAGCTTCTGCCTCCGTTCAACTGAAGCGCTTTACCTGCATTTTCGCCGTTTACAAGCTTTGCATTTTCAACCGCAGTCAGATCAAACCCATTCACACTGGAATCTTTTTCCAGCGTTTCGTCAAATGTCCAGTCAGAAGCCGTATTTGTTACAAAATCTACTTCTGCATACATATTTGTGTTTGGCGCCGTGCCTGTTTTGGAAGCAAGTGCGCAAAACTCCGAAAATGCCGTTTCGTCTTTATTGACGTCTCCCCATACTTTTGCGCTGATAACCGGAAGGGCATCCATAAAACGGTAAAAGGAATCGTATTGAGTTATGCCGTTTGCACGAGTATCGATATTATCATGCCATGATGCAAAGCATGCGCCAAGCATCTGGTCGTCTCCGGCTTTCACAGTATATCCGGAAAAAATATTCGGCTGCCAGTTATTATATAAATTTGTTGTATCAAGCAAATCAGCATATGCACCCCTGTTTCTCGTCCCGCTCGGAACAATGTAAAGTCCGCCGCAGGCTGTACTGCCGTCTACCAGCGTATTAATCATATCAAATCCCTGATTATACATATTGGCCGGATTTGCATAACTGGTAGACCATATATTTAACTGAACGTCATTGGAGGCAACCGGCGTTGATCCGCTTTTATTGGAAAGACTGCCCCACATGCGGACCTTTCTTCCCGTACCCTGCACAAATTTGATCATATCATCCGAAAATTTACGGAAACTTTCATTTCCGCCGGTTCCATTAAATTCATCCGTTCCAATATGTATTGTAGTATCTTTATCAAAAACAGGATCGTCTCCCGTAAAATAATCCTCCCAGAGGCTTTTTGCAAATTCTGTCGTCTCCGGATCCTGCAGATTCAGTTCGTCAATTGTATATGTATGACGGCCTCCCGTTTCAGATGATGTTCTGTACTGCGGAAAAGCTCTTGTAAAAGCCAGAGCATGCGCCGGCATATCAAATTCCGGTACAATATCTATTCCCATTTGTCTGCTGTCTTTTATAAACTGGCGGAATTCATCTTTTGTGTAATACAAATCTTCGGAAGTTGCTGATTTTCCCAGTAATTCCGGATAGTTTTCATCGGTATTTACCACGCCCGATTCCAGACGGAAGCCCGCATAAGCCTGGTCCTTTGCAGTCTGAAGTCCTTTTTCCAGTTTTTCTGCATCCGTACCTGTCTGCTGGTTTTTATAATCCTCCATAAAAATCAGATTATCATTCAGATGAATCTGAAAACTGTTCATTTTATACCAGGACATATTTTGGGCAAACTGATACAGCGCATCCATTGTAAAAGGCTTTCTTCCTACATCAAGGCTAAAAGCGCGCACTTCGTATTTCGGATAATCCCGAACCAGTCCCTTGGGTATGCTCTGATTCTGCTTTAAAATCTGAAGGATTGTCCGGGTTGCCCAGTAAACTCCGACTGCATCTTCCGCCCCCACACATACGGCATTATCAATATCCATCACATAGCCTTCTTTACCCAGTCCTTTTTCTTGCTCTGTGAGCTCAAAATAAAAGTCGCACATCTTTGCATCAGACCTGGTACCCACTCTGATTTCCTGTAATTTCAGTCCTGTAATATCCAGATAATCCTGTTCGAATTCTTCTGCCACGTCCTGCAATTTTGCATCAGAAATAATCAGTTTCGACGCCGAAGATATAACAAATGTTCCTGTTTTGCCATGCCACTCCTGAAGTTCGGGAATCACTGTCGGCTTCTCATTGGCATTCGGAATTGCTTCATAAGCGCCGCGGACGGTATAGGTGGTTTCTTCTCCTTTTGTAACAGTCTGATCTGTTCCGTTTGTTGTTTCAAAAAAACCTTTCACCGTTTTATCCTCTAACGGTGTGTAAACGGTTCCGTCTTCCCCTATGATCTGTTCATAATCCGCACAAAAACGCACGGTATCGTTACCGCTTACAGATGGAAGTTCAAGATTCTCCCCTTTTTCAATTACATTTGATTCTTCTGCTTTTGCCGGAAATTGTACGGAACCAATCACCATCATAAAAGCAATCGTAAATGTTCCCATTTGCTTCAATTTTTTACGAAACATAAAATTTATGTCCCCCTTTCAATTATACAATCCAAAAAAATACATTTAGAGACCACTCCGCAAGAGTGTGTCATAATCTCCGGAAGCAGTAAAGGTAAATTCCGCATCCGAAAGATTCAGGTTTCTGTTGGATTCTGCCAAAAAACTGTTCAGATCAGAAGCGCTTCCCGTTCCGCTGTGATCATATAATTCAAAAAAGGTTTTCGCACCGACAGAAACTTTCGCACAGGAAGCATCCGGCTTAGCAGTAATGTCAAAATCATCGCCGTCCAGTATCGTATACTCTTCTCCCTCCGCTAGTTCCACCTGAACCGAAATGCCGTCTATTACTGCATTCGGAACAACCTCACGTATATCATATGTACTGAAAGAAATACCTCCCTGACTGCCTTTTTCCCACAGAAGCGCAAGGGAACCGTCTTCCTGTTCCGTCAGGCAGGAGTATGAATATCTGCTGCTAAGGGCGAAAGCATTCTGCAGCTCCATAGTATGTCCTTCATCCTCATTTACCAGAAAAACATGTATTTTCCCGTTAGAACGTCCGCTGCTTGGAC
>CAOKHR010000069.1 GCA_948468325.1 uncultured Lachnospiraceae bacterium
GGTGAAACGATTACGACTGAAATTGACGAACAGATCGTATACGATCAGTTAAACGCAAAAAAAGGATCTGTCTGGAGTTTTCTGCTTGCGACCGGATATTTAAAAATAGTTCGTACCAAATTTACAGAGCGGACAGGAAAATTTTCTTATGAACTGGCTCTGACAAATAAAGAGGTCCGTATCATGTTTGAGCAAATGATTTCGGACTGGTTTGAAGGATACAATAACGATTATTACAGCGATTTTATTAAGGCTCTGATGCTGCATGATGTAAAGGCGATGAATATTTATATGAACAAAGTGGCTCTTGTAACATTCAGTTATTTTGACACGGGCAGCAGTGCATCGGAAGCTGAGCCGGAGCGTTTTTATCATGGATTTGTGCTGGGCCTTATGGTGGAGCTTGCTGACCGTTATGTGATTCTGTCCAATCGGGAAAGCGGATTCGGCAGATATGATGTGATGCTGGAGCCGAGAAATCAGGAGGACGACGGCATTATTCTGGAATTTAAAGTACAGGATGAGGATGAAGAAAAAGAGCTCACGGATACGGTAAAAGCCGCCCTGGATCAGATTGAGCAAAAACAGTATGAAGCATCGTTTATAGAAAAAGGAATTCCAAAAGAGCGTATACGAAAATATGGATTTGCATTCCGAGGAAAAAAGGTATTGATTGGAGCAGAAAAATGAATCACAAATTTTACGTTTTCGGCGCCCATTCCAGAGCGCAGACAGTGGCAGTATATATACAGTATTTGTATCCGGAAGCTTCTATAGAAGCATATCTGGTAAACAACGATGAGAAGAATGCCGGCTGCATAAACGGCGTGCCGGTAATTCAAATAGATAAGGATACAAAATTGCATGGCGGCTATCCGGTTTTTCTCGGCACAAGATCGGTCTATCATGAAAATCTGGAGAAAATAGCCAGAGGGCTTGGCATACAGAAAATTTATCCCGTTACGGCAGACCTGGATTTGAAACTGCGCAATGCGTATCTGCAGAAATATTTCACCTCCATAGGAAAAAGCTTTGCAAAAATAAACGATATACATACGCTTGGGGAGAAATCAGACAGGGAGATTTTTGAAACAAAGGCCTGTGTATATGTGGCAAAATCCGTATATGATAAGCCGCTGCAAAAGGAAGCAAAACCTGCGGATTATGAAAAAATCATTCAGGTGGGGGCGGCTCTGACAAATGAACGTCTGGAAGAAAACGGTATTATTGATTCTGCGGGACAAAACATTTCTGACAGAAACAGGCAGTTCTGTGAGCTGACGGGTCTGTACTGGATCTGGAAGCATGCGGCAGAGGACATTGTGGGACTGGTTCACTATCGCAGGCATTTTATATTGCCAAAGGACTGGAAAGCACGTATGCAGATATTTGGGATTGATGTGATTCTGCCGGTGCCCCTCTATGTGGCTCCAAGCGTGGAAGGAAATTACAGGCAGCGGCATGTGTCAGAAGATTGGGACATTATGATGAACTATATAAAACAGCACAATCCGGATGAATGCAAACGGGCAGAGGAAATATTTGGAGGAAATTTGTATTCTCCCTGCAATATGTTTATAATGAGAAGAGAAGTGCTGAATGATTTATGTAAATGGATGTTTCCGGTTATTGAAACAGTTGCGGCACGGCAGGGAATGCGGGCAGATGTATATCAGAACCGGTATCCGGGCTTTCTGTCCGAGCGTTTGATTACACTTTTTTTTGAGATGCATCGTGATCGGTATAAAGTTGTGTATGCAGATAAGAATTTTTTGCCATAGCTATGAAGCCGAAAGCGGAATAACTGCAGAAATGCAGGTGAACAACAACAGGCGGAGGGGATCATGCCATGGCAAGAACAGTTGGAATCGGAGTGCAGGATTTTAAGACGATCATAGAAAAAAATTATTTTTATGTGGATAAAACCCAATTCATTAAGAAATGGTGGGAAAGCGGAGATGCAGTTACGTTAATTGCGCGGCCCAGAAGATTTGGCAAAACACTGACGATGAATATGCTGGAACAGTTCTTTTCTGTAAAATATGCCGGACAGGGAGAGATATTTGAGGGTTTGCCAGGAATTTGTTCAACTCCACATTTAAAACAAACCAATATCTGGAAAGAGCAATTCTGACCGGTATCACAAGGATCAGCAAAGAATCGATCTTTTCCGATCTTAATAATCTGAAAGTGATAACCACTACTTCAAACGAATATGCAGACTGCTTTGGTTTTACAGAAGAAGAGGTTTTTGCTTCACTGGATGAATTTGGTTTGGCGGACCGAAAACAAAAGGTGAAGAGATGGTATGACGGCTTTACATTTGGAAAGATTACGGATATTTATAATCCCTGGTCCATTATAAATTTTCTGGATACAGGGAAACTTGCTCCTTATTGGGTAAATACAAGCTCGAACCGTCTGGTGGGTAAGCTGGTACAGGAAGGAAATAAAACGATCAAACAGGACTTTGAGAGGCTGCTTTGCGGCAAAAGCATTTTGGTTGACATCGACGAGCAGATTGTATTTAACCAGCTGGATGACAACGAAGAGGCGATCTGGAGCCTGCTTTTAGCCAGCGGTTATTTGAAGGTGAACAATCAGGAGCTGGAACCGGAAACAATGATAGAAGAGGATTTTACCGGAATGCCGCCGGTAATCGTTCCGAAATATGAAGTGTCATTGACAAATCTGGAAGTGAACCTTATGTTCCGAAAAATAATTCATGAGTGGTTTTCCGTCGGCATTGCAAATTACAATGATTTCATAAAAGCGCTGCTGTTAGGGGATTTAGACGCCATGAATGAATATATGAACCGCGTTGCAGAAGATACTTTCAGCAGTTTTGACGCCGGAAACAAGCTTTCCGAAAAAGCGGAGCCGGAACGGTTTTACCACGGTTTTGTGCTGGGGCTTATGGTGGAGCTGGGAGACCGGTATGTGATTACATCCAACAGGGAAAGCGGATTCGGCAGATATGATATTATGCTCGAACCCAGAAAATCCGGAGAAAAAGCGTTTATTATTGAATTTAAAGTTTTCAGGCAGGGAAGAGATCCTTCTCTGGAAGATACAGCAAAATCAGCATTAGATCAGATTGAAGAAAAAGAGTATGCTGCATCGCTGATTGCAAAGGGCATTCCAGGGAAGCATATATACAAATATGGATTTGCCTTTCAGGGAAAAAGAGTGTTGATCATAGAAGCCTGTGCATAGAGAATCCGTGCCAGAGCTGACAGAACAAATGAATTTTACCGTAGGAGGATGAAAAAATGCATACACAGTTATCGGCATCCATGATGTGTGCCAATTATGCAAATTTGGAAAAAGAAATCAGGGCATTGGAAGACGGCGGCATTGACTCTTTTCATATAGATATTATGGACGGGCAGTTTGTACCGTATTTCTGTATGGGTATTCAGGATTTAAAATGTATCCGGAGCCTGACGAAAAAGCCGGTAGAGGTGCATCTGATGATTAAACGGCCGTTAAGCTACTTAAGTGGATTTATCAAGGCGGGGGCGGATGTCATTTATGTACATCCGGAAGCAGATTATCATCCTGCAAGTACGCTGCAGGCAATTATTGATGCAGGCGTTACGCCGGGGATTGCGGTGAATCCGGGAACTTCTTTTGAGACGGTAAATGAGCTTTTGCACCTTGCCAAAAGGGTACTTGTTATGAGTGTGAATCCGGGAAGTGCAGGACAGGCATTTTTACCGTACATAGGCCAGAAATTAGACAAATTTCTAAAAGCGAGACAGGAGCGGGAAATTGAAGTATACTGGGACGGCGCTTGTTCGTTAAATAAGATTCAGACTTATGCACCAAAAGGAGTAAAAGGGTTTGTACTGGGGACAACCGTGCTGTTTGGGCAGAACAGGCCATACGGCGAACTGTTGAGCGAGGTCAGGAAATACTGCATTTAGCAGGGAGGAATTGCCATGAATTATGCACTGATTCTTTCAGGCGGGACAGGAAGCCGCCTGAAAGGAATTGAGATACCGAAACAATATTATAGGGTCCGCGGCAGAACAGTCATAAGCTATTGTATGGAAACAATTGAAAAATCAGAAATGATTCATGCGTATATTATCGTTGCTGCAGATGAATGGCAGGAAAAAATTTTGCGGGAGACAGAAGAAATTTCGAGAAATAATTCTTCCTTTGGCGCGAAATTGAAAGGTTTTGCAAAACCGGGAGAAAACAGGCAGATGTCCATATTAAACGGATTACACGCATTGGGGCACGATGCAGGCGGGGAGGACATTGTCCTTGTGCAGGATGCGGCAAGGCCATGCACATCATGTGAGCTGATCCGGCGCTGTATAGAGGCGGCAGAAAAAGCAGGCGCCGATGGCGCAATGCCGGTGCTTAAAATGAAAGATACCGTGTATTACAGCAAAGACGGAACAAGAATCGATTCGCTTTTGGAGCGGGATAAAATTCTGGCGGGACAGGCGCCGGAGGCATTTGTATACGGTGCGTATCTGCGTGCCAATGAAGCACTGACAAGAGAAGAACTGCTGTGCATAAACGGCAGCAGCGAGCCGGCAGTAAAAGCAGGGCTTTCGATTGCATTGGTGGACGGAGAAGAAGAAAATTTTAAGATTACTACGGCAGAGGATCTGCGGCGGTTTACAAAGATAATGGAGGATACATGAAAGCATACGTTTTACAGGGAATCGGGCAATTAGACTATACGGATGTACCTGTGCCAGAGTTAAAGAGCGGCTGGGCGCTGGTAAAGGTGGAAGCAGCGGGAATCTGCGGCTCTGACATACCGCGGATTTTCCAGACAGGTACTTATCATTTTCCTACGATTCCCGGGCATGAATTTGCGGGCAGTGTAGCAGACGTTTTTGATGAAAAGGACCGGGCATGGATTGGGAAACGTGTGGGAGTGTTTCCGCTGATTCCCTGTATGGAGTGCTTTGTCTGTAAAGAGGATGCGTATGAAATGTGCCGGAATTATGATTACCTTGGTTCGAGACGCGACGGAGGATTTGCAGAATTTGCGGCAGTTCCTGTGTGGAATTTAATCGGGCTGCCGGAGGAGATGAGCATGGAAGAGGCTGCAATGTTAGAACCGGCTTCTGTCGCATTGCATGCATTAAGGAGGCTGACGCTTACTCCAAAAGATACGGTCGCACTGTTTGGTCTGGGAACAATTGGAATAATTCTGGCACAGTGGCTGCATATTTTCGGAATTGAGAAAGTCTATACTGTGGGACATAATTCTAAGCATGGAGAAATCATGAAGCTTACGGCGTCCGAAGATTATGAATATTTATCGGCAGCCTGTCCGGACGGAGAAAGTCTTTTGACAGAAGATGTCGTTACCCGTATTCTGGAAAAAACGGGCGGGGAGGGAGTGTCCATAGCAATTGACTGCGCAGGTACGTCTGAAACGCTTACCAATTGTCTTAATAGTGTCAGGCCGAAGGGACAGGTGCTGGCAGTCGGAAATCCCAAAGGAAACATTGCATTTGATAAAAATTCTTACTGGAAAATACTGAGGAATCAAATCCGGCTGACAGGAACCTGGAATTCTACTTTCTGCCATTCGAAAGAGGATGACTGGCATCAGACAATTGAGGCATGCTGCAGCAAAGAACTTTGTCTTTCGGAACTGATTACACACAGGCTGGACTTTGGAGAATTAAAAAAGGGTCTTGCCATTGCAAAAGACCATCTGGAATATCACAATAAAATTATAATATGCCCTTAGAACGTGTTTGAAAATTCATTCCCGCCCGGTGGGTCATACATCTGGCAGAAAGCAATTTTCAAACACGCTCTGGTTGGATAAAATCGGAATATTGAAAAAAAACATAAGAAAAAAAGAAGAAAAGCCGATATAAAAAATATATGTGTGTCAAACATAATCAAGAAGAAAGGATAGGCCAAGGAGGCCGGGTGAGCGTCATGGAGGATAAGAGAGCAGAGCAGAAAGAGGCATTGGAAGTACTGATTGATTTCAATGACCGCGTATTAAAAAATATGAATATTATCGTGAAAGAATTATCCGGTGAAAGATTAGAGGATACCAACCAGTTTTTGAAAGGCATTGTAGACGCCATGAACTGGGAGATTGAAGTAGTAAACGGAACAATGGAACTGTTAAATGAGGGAAAAGAGCGCATTAACAAAGAAGAGTTCAACGCAGCGGTTACCCGGTTCGGGGATGCCATCAAAGCAAATGAAGATGCAGTTATGGCAGAAGCGGTTACAGCTTTAATTCCAATGTTCGAAAATCTGGGTGCAGCGGCAAGGGAAGTAACTGCATAAAACAGACAGGTGAGAGAAGCCAGCTTTTGAACGACAGAAGCTGGCTTGCTTAGTATATGAGGATGAAAGACGACATGAAACTATTGTTTTTCCAATGGCATTCTTTTCTGAACCGAGGGATAGAACGCGCATTTTTGAAACTGAATTTTGCATACGACACATATTTTTATCAGTTTAATGACTGGGAAAAGGACGATGTGTTTACAGAGAAGTTCGGGGAATTTTTAAAAAAGAATACATATAACGCTGTGATTTCGGTTAACTTTTCTCCGCTGATTTCTGACATATGTGAGCGGCTGGGAATTTTGTATATTTCCTGGGTATACGATTCGCCTGTGCATATACGGGATCTTACTCCTATGAAAAACTCCTGCAACAGGATATATTTCTTTGACAGAGGGCAGGCAGAGGAGAACCAAAAGCTTGGTATAGCAGCCATGCATATGCCGCTTGCAGTAGATACAGAAGTGTTTGCAAAGACGATTGCAGCGGCAGGAGGAAAAAATCATCATACAGATATTTCTCTGGTCGGTAAATTATACCAGACAGAATATGCGCATTTTACGGCTCCGCTGAGCGGATATTTGAGAGGGTATCTTGAGGGAATCATTAATTCCCAGATGAAAATTTCCGGCGGTTATCTGATACCGGAATTAATCACGGAGGAATTGCTTGGGGAAATGAACGCAATATACCGAAAAGCGGCCAATGACGGATTTTTGATGGGAAACAGGGAGCTGGAGTTTATGCTTGCCTGTGAAACAACCGGAAGAGAACGGTATCTGGCATTGTCGCTTTTGTCCGGACATTATTCGGTGGATTTGTATTCGACGGAACAAGACGAGCGGCTTGGGAAAGTAAATTACAGAGGTTATGCAGACTATTACAAGGACATGCCGCTTATTTTTTATCAAAGCAGAGTAAATCTGAATATTTCTTTAAAGACGATCCGGACGGGAATTCCGCTCCGTGTTTTGGATATTATGGGATGCGGCGGATTTGTGTTAAGCAATTACCAGCAGGAGCTGGCAGAGTATTTTGTACCTGGGGAAGAATGTGCCGTATATCAAAATCTGGAAGATTTGTATATGCAGGCGGATTATTACTTAAAGCATGAGGACGAGCGAAAAAAGATTGCCGCAGCCGGTTTTGAAAAAATAAAGAGGGATTTTACATTCGAAGAACGGCTTACAAAGATGCTGTCTGTAAAGTGAATTTATAAAAAGAGAGTGGGAGCGCGCCCGTCGGCCAATCGTATACCCTCTGGGCATCCCAGAATGACATGCCCTTTCAGTGCAGTCTCATAAGGTATATTTTGTACAACGGACGGTTTAAATCAGGCGCTTTTGCAATCACCTGAAAATATGGATTGTTATAAGGAGACAGACTGTGATTCTGAAAAATGAAAATGACATATATATTTATTTTGAAGCCATAGAGCAGCTGGAGCCGCAGAAAGTTCTTGACATCGGAATGTTTTTAAAAAGAGTCGGAGGCGTCTCAAGAAAAGCTATGAACCGGGAAGTTCCGGCAAATACCGATTTGGACGGCATAGATTTATATTGTGATATAAAACTTCCGGTTTGGGAAACAATTTATGATTCCGTTATGACGGCAGAAGAGTTTCTGGAGGATCCGGACGAAAGACGATATGACCTGGCGGTATTTCTGGGAGCAGAAGAGGCTGCGGAAAAGCTGCCGCTTCTTAAAATGGCGGAGGCGCTTTATGCGCGTACAAAATATGTGCTGCTGGATGGCCAGCCGGACGTGTGGAAATCTTGTTGGAAAGATGTTTCGATTAAAGATATAAATTTAGAAGAAAATCATTATTATTTATTAAATTTTGGAGCAAAGCAGCATGGATACAAGAATATATGTAATGACGCATAAGGAAATGGAGAATATTTCGGACCAGATGTATATTCCGCTTCAGGTCGGACGGGCATGCGGCAGAGAGCTTGGTTATATCGGAGATGATACAGGGGATCATATTTCAGAAAAAAATCCGTATTACTGCGAATTGACAGGGATTTACTGGCTCTGGAAAAATATAGAATGCGACATTGTCGGCATCTGTCATTACAGACGTTATTTTACAAAGGGAGAAAAATTATTGGATAAGGATTATATTGAGCAAACGCTTGAGAAGTTTCCTATCCTGATTCCTAACAGCAGCTGCGTCAAGGATGCGGATGTGTATGAACATTACGCGAAGAGACATTATGCAAAGGATTTGGATCTATGCCGTGATGTCATACAGGAAAGATATCCCGATTACCTGACTGCTTTTGACTATGCAATGCAGACCATTCTTGTTTCCATTGGGAATATGTGGATTACGCGCAAGGATATTTTTGACAGGTATTGCGTCTGGCTGTTTGATATTCTTTTTGAAGTAGAAAAAAGGATTGACTGGACGGACTATGACGATTATCAGAAACGTGTCATGGGATTTCTGGCGGAGCGGCTGTTTCGGGTATGGCTTTTTATGCAGCCGGAAGCTGTCACAGAGGAGAATGTACAGATGGCGGAAGCCTCTGATTTTTTGCGGGAAGAAAAGAGACGGGAGCTTTTGTACAGATATGTCAGACTGAAAACAGATCCGGTTGTAAGACTTCATCAGACGAATTCAAACGAGACGCTTGCACAGCCTCTGCGGTGTGCGGATGATTTTGACGGAAAGATACCGGTCTGGGTCTGCTGGTGGCAGGGAGAAGAAGAAATGCCGGAATTAATCCGGTGCTGCAAAAAGAGTCTGGAAGAAAATCTCCCTGCTGATAAAACAGCGCTTCGGTGGATAACGCTGGAAAACTGCGGGGAGTATGTCACATTTACGGAGTCAGTTATTCGAAAATTTAATGAAGGCAAAATTTCATATGCGCACCTTTCGGAGCTGCTCCGTGCGGAGCTGTTGTTCCGTTATGGCGGGATGTGGGTGGATGCGTCGTATTATCTGACACGGCCGGCTGCGCCGGAGATATTTGAGCAGGAAATTTATATGTTAAAAGGCTTATGGTATTCTGTAAAAGGGAAAAAGCTGTTTTGGTTTTTGATGGAAAGTCTGTGGTATTACTGGGATTTGGAAGATAAATTAGCAGATGATAGTTTGACGGATATTTTGATTGCCATAGCAGTGGAAGAGTTTCCTGAAGTCAGGCAGGAATTGGAGCAGTGTGCAAAATGCAGCGAAGATATTTTTGGAATGCAGTCATGGATGAACCGGAGATATACGCCGGAGAGAATGAAAAAGATCTTATCAGACAGTTCATTTTACCGGCTGGACTACAGAGCTGCTTATCGGAACGAAAACATGGCGGGAGAGAAAACGATTTATGGGTATTTATGCGGACAATAGCGGAGAAAAAACATTTTTTAGCATTATAAATAAAATGCTTGGTGAATTGGATGAGCGGGGCAGGTTTGATACGGAAACGCTTTATCATTTGAAATGTACATATCAGAATATGACAGAAGAAAAACAGGAAAAATGTCTGGACATGCTGTCTGAAATGTT
>CAOKHR010000070.1 GCA_948468325.1 uncultured Lachnospiraceae bacterium
CAGCCTTACGGCTTCACTGTTACGGAATCCGCCCATTTAAAGTTTGGCTGCGCCAGTGGCGGATTCCCGCCTGACATACCCTAAAGGGCATCCCAATATGACACACTCCCTCCGGAGTGGTCTCAAAATGTATAATATACGTGTCTTATATCATGCCCTTTGGGTACAGACTTTGCAGCCATTGCAAAGTCCTGGGCCAAACTGTTACAAATAAATATCAATTCCGCTTCAAGTTTTTTTGCGCCGTAGAAAGCATCAGCTTGATACGGTTTAACTGATTTACTTCACTGGCACCTGGATCATAGTCAATCGCCACAATGTTAGCCAGAGGGTGCTGCTTACGAAGTTCTTTGATGACGCCTTTTCCGACAACATGGTTCGGCAGACAGCCAAAAGGCTGCGCACAGACAATATTGTTTGTACCGGTATGGATTAGTTCCAGCATTTCTCCGGTTAGAAACCATCCTTCACCTGTCTGATTGCCGAGTGAAACAATGTCTTTTGCATAACCTGCAAGTTCTGTAATGTCTGCAGGAGCATCAAAGCGTTTGCTTTTTTTAAATTCATCTCTGGCAGCGCCTCTTAACCATTCAAAAAAACGGATGCCTAAATTGGCATTTCTGGCAGCCGATTTCTTTTTGCCAAGATGCTCTGCCTGAAAATTCTGATTGTAGAACGTATAGAGGAGAAAGTCTGTCAAATCGGGAACGACAGCCTCGGCGCCCTCTGATTCTAAAAGGTCTACCAGATAGTTGTTTGCGGCAGGAAGAAATTTTACAAGAATTTCTCCGACTACGCCGACGCGCGGCTTCTTTTCATCTGTCAAAGGCAGATTGTCAAAATCCTGTATGATTGCACGGCACATTTTCTTATATTTCTTATGGGACAACACTTTATCCTGCGCTACAAAAGCGCTGACTTCTTTTTTCCATTTCTCATGCAGCGCATTGGCGGAACCGGGAACCTTTTCGTAGGGTCTTGTGCGGTAGAGACAGCGCATGAAAATATCCCCGAAGATGAGTGCATACAGTCCGTGCTGTATCAATGGCAGCGTTAATTGGAATCCCGGATTTTTTTCCAGTCCGCTTAAATTGATGGAAATTACCGGTACATCCGGATATCCGGCTTTTTCTAAAGCACGGCGGATAAAACCGATATAATTAGAAGCACGGCATCCTCCGCCTGTCTGGGAAATCAATATGGCGGTTTTCGTCATATCGTATTTGCCGGAAAGCACGGCATTCATAATTTGGCCGACTACAATCAGAGAGGGATAGCAGGCATCATTATTGACATATTTTAATCCGACATCTACATCCAAATGGCCGCTGCTGCCGCCAAGTACATCAATCCGGTAACCGGCAGCGCCAAACGCTGGCTGCAGTAAATCAAAATGGATGGGCGACATCTGCGGGCAGAGAATCGTATAGTCTTTGCGCATCTCTTTTGTAAATACCACACGGTTGTAGCCGGAAGAAACAATTTTCCGTTCAGCTTCTTTATTTTGATTTTTCCGTACGCGGATTGCTGCAAGCAGGGACCGGATACGGATACGGGCAGCGCCCAGATTATTGACTTCATCAATTTTTAAACAGGTATATATTTTGCCGGATTTTGACAAAATATCGTTGACGCAGTCTGTTGTAATGGCATCCAGTCCGCAGCCAAAGGAATTGAGCTGTATCAAATCCAGGTTATCTTTCGTTTTTACATATTCGGCTGCTGCATACAGTCTGGAATGGTACATCCACTGGTCCATAACGATTAGAGGACGGTCCGGCTGTTTTAAATGCGAAATAGAATCTTCCGTTAAAACGGCAAGACCATAAGAAGTAATCAGTTCCGGAATGCCATGGTTAATTTCTGGATCGGTATGGTAGGGACGGCCGGCAAGAACGATTCCGTGCCTGCCTGTTTTTTCCAGATAATTTAAAACTTCTTCACCCTTATGCTGTATGTCAGTTCTGACTGCTTCCAGTTCTTCCCATCCGGCTTTTACGGCATTGCAGATTTCCTGTTTTGGTATATCAAATTCCGCAGAAAAAATTTTGACAAGCTGTTCTTCTAAAGCATTGTAATTGCCGAAAGTCATAAACGGACTGATAAAGCGCATTTGTCCGGAAGAAATGGCATCTACGTTGTTTTTGATATTTTCTGCGTAAGAAGTTACGATCGGACAGTTATAATGGTTATTGGAATCCGGAAATTCATCACGTTCGTAGGGGATTCCGGGATAAAAAATAAAATCCACATTTTTATCAATCAGCCAGGAAACATGGCCATGCGCCAGCTTTGCCGGATAGCATTCAGATTCACTTGGAATGGAATCAATACCCAGTTCATAGATTTTGCGCGAAGACTGGGGGGAAAGTACGACACGAAACTTTAAGGATTTGAAAAAGACGGCCCAGAAAGGATAGTTTTCGTACATATTTAACACTCTCGGAAGACCTGCCGTGCCGCGTACGGCTTCTTCGGATGAAAGCGGCGGATAAGCAAATATCCGGCGGTTTTTATAGGCAAAGAGATTTGGAATATCCTCTTTTTTGATTTCTTCGCCAAGGCCTCTTTCACAGCGGTTTCCGGTAATGTATTTTCTGCCGCCGGAAAAGTTATTTATTGTCAGAAGACAGTGGTTGGTACATTTCTGGCAGCGTGAAAGTTCTGTTTCAAAAGTCAGTGCATAAATCTGGTCTATGGAAAGCATAGAGCTTTTTGTGCCCTTTTTGTGGCGTTCTCTTGCGATTAAAGCTGCACCGAATGCCCCCATGATACCGGCAATGTCCGGACGGATAACCTGACAGCCGGAAATCTGTTCAAAACTGCGCAGCACGGCATTATTGTAAAAGGTGCCTCCCTGTACAACGATATGTTCGCCAAGTTCCGTCGGGTCTGCCAGTTTGATTACTTTAAACAATGCGTTTTTAATAACGGAATAGGCAAGGCCGGATGAAATATCTGCCACAGTTGCCCCTTCCTTTTGCGCTTGTTTTACTTTAGAATTCATAAATACGGTACAGCGGGTTCCAAGATCAATCGGATTTTGGGCAAATAAAGCTTCCTTTGCGAAATCCTGTACGGAGTAGTTCAGGGACTTTGCAAAAGTTTCAATAAAGGAACCGCATCCGGAAGAGCATGCTTCATTCAGCTGCACGCTGTCAATTGTCTGGTTTTTAATTTTGATGCATTTCATATCCTGACCGCCAATATCTAAGATGCAGTCGACGTTTGGATTGAAAAAAGCGGCAGCATAGTAATGAGAGACAGTTTCAACTTCGCCTTCATCCAATAAAAGAGCCGCTTTTAAGAGCGCTTCACCATATCCGGTGGAGCAGGAATATACAATTTCTGCTTCTTTTGGCAGAAGCGAATAGATTTCTTTAAGCGAGCGGATTGCCGTGGCAAGCGGGCTCCCGTTATTATTGCTGTAAAAAGAGTACAGTAAGGAACCATCTTCACCGATTAAGGCAATTTTTGTCGTTGTCGAACCGGCGTCAATGCCAAGATAGCAGGGGCCTTTGTAAGAAGCAAGCTCCTGTGTTTTTACATGATGGCCGGAATGTCTGTGTAAAAATTCTTCGTAAGATTTTTGGTCGGTAAACAGCGGCTCCATTCTTGCAACTTCAAATTCCATATGAAAATCAGATGCAAGCGTCTCTTTTAAACTGCCAAGGGAAGTAAGAGCGTCTTCTTTGCAATTAAGAGCAGATCCGATGGCCGCAAAAAGGTGAGACTGCTCCGGCTGTATAGCATGTTCTTCATCCAGATGCAAGGTACGGATGAATGAAGCTTTTAATTCAGATAAAAAGTGCAGAGGGCCGCCTAAAAAAGCTACATGCCCGCGGATTGGCTTTCCGCATGCAAGGCCGCTGATAGTCTGATTGACGACTGCCTGAAAAATGGAAGCGGCAAGATCTTCTTTCGTTGCACCTTCGTTGATCAGGGGCTGTATGTCTGTTTTGGCAAATACACCGCAGCGGGCCGCAATCGGATATATTTCATGATAATTTTTGGCAAACTCATTTAAGCCTTCGGCATCTGTCTGAATCAGAGATGCCATCTGGTCAATAAAAGAACCCGTGCCGCCCGCGCAGATTCCGTTCATGCGCTGTTCCGCATTTCCGTTTTCAAAATAAATAATCTTGGCGTCTTCACCGCCAAGTTCAATGGCGACATCTGTCTGGGGAGCATAAACGGAAAGAGCAGTAGATACGGCTACGACTTCCTGTACAAACGGAATGTCAAGATGCTTTGCCAGCGTCAGACCGCCCGAGCCTGTAATTACCGGAGAGAGTTCTAAATCGCCCAGACTATCAAACGCCTTATTGATAAGAGAAGCAAGCGTTTCACGAATATTTGCAAAATGGCGTTTGTAATCTGAAAAAAGTATCTGGTTGCTATTGTCCAAAATTGCAACTTTAACAGTGGTAGATCCAATATCAATACCAAGCTTATGTAAATTTAAATTTTCCATAATATCACCTGTAGTTTCCTATTAAAATGTGATTTGTTTTACAAACAAACTGTATTATACGACAGCATGCGACAAAAAACAAATAAATTTTTTAGAAATTTTGTGTTAAAATTCCTTAGCTGGAAACAGGAACCCAAAATAGGATGAAGAATATAATAGAGTAAGTTCGCTATTGGAGTTTATGATGGAATGTAGAGGAATTATTCATGTAGTGCGGGAAGGAGATACTTTATATACACTGAGCAGGAAATACCATGTGCCGCTGCCGCAGGTTATGTATGCAAATCCCTTTGTGGATATTTATAATCTTCAGGCAGGAGATGAAATTTGTGTTCCCGTCTCCTTAAAAGACAGTGTGCCGGGAATGGCACCCAGATGATATTTAAAGATAAAAAAGAGCCGTCATATGAGAGAATGGCGGCTCTTAAGCAATTTTGCTTTTCAGCTCGGCAATTTCCTGTTTGAGAAAAGCAACTTCTTCGATGAGATAGTTGACCTTTACTTCATATGCAAGATTTTTATCGGCTGCCGGAATCGCCTGATTCAATTTCTTTGTCAGTTCAATGAAATTTTCAGCAATTAGCTGAATATTTTTATCTGTACCGTTTTCCAGATGCATTGTAACGCCCGTGGTTTTCTTATCCAGAACGTGCATCTTTTGTTTCATTTCATCGATTTCCTGATGAATATTACGGATGTCCAGTTTCATCTCGTCAATTTCCTGATGAATATTACGGATGTCCAGTTTCATCTCGTCAATTTCCTGATGAATGTTACGGATGTCCAGTTTCATTTCGTCAATTTCCTGATGAATGTTACGGATGTCCTGCTTCATTTCATTCATTTCCTGATGAATAGAATGGACGTCTTGTCTCATGTCACGCATTTCCGACAGTATAAGGTCAAGCTTTTCGCTTTCCGTCATAATAACACCTCCTTGCTTTTTGTGATAGTAAAAAAAGTATACCATATCAATTTATGCGTGTAAATGAAATTACTGTTAAATTTCAGGGAAAAATTCAGGAAAAAGAATAAAAAAATTATTCGCCTGATGCCATACATTGACAAAGCATATGGAAGAAATTATAATGTTCTTTAAAAAAGAAAAAGGCGGAAGAAATATGAATACTATTTTAAATAAACTGGAGCGTAAGCTTGGAAAATATGCAATACCGAATCTGATTGTATGGCTTTTGGCAGGATATGCCATAGGTTTTGTTCTGCTGCGCGTGGCTCCGGATGTATTCTACATGATGACATTGGAACCGTATTATATTTTGCGTGGTGAAGTCTGGAGGCTGATTACATGGGTTTTGGTTCCTCCCAGCACAAATGTACTGTTTGCACTTATTATGATTCTCTTTTATTATCAGCTGGGACAGGCGTTAGAGCGTACGTGGGGAACATTCCGTTTTAATGTTTATATTTTTGGAGGAATTCTTTTTACTATTCTCGGGGCTTTCCTCTTATATGCAATTTCGTTTGCAGTAAACCTTCCGGTAAGAGGGATGGGATTCTTCTTTTCTACAAACTATATTAATATGACGATATTTCTTGCTTTTGCCGTTTGTTATCCGCAGATGCAGGTGTATTTGTATTTCTTAATTCCGATTAAGATGAAATGGCTTGCCATTGTATACTGTGTTATGATTGCTCTTGAAATGTTTGAAACGGATTGGGCAGGCAGAGTGGCAATCCTGATGTCTATTTTGAACTTTTTGATTTTTTACTTTTCTACCAGAAATTATAAACAGATTTCGCCCAAAGAAGTCCGCCGGAAACAAAAGTTCCGTGCCGAAATGCGCAGTTCTGTGCCGCGGGCCGGCGTGACAAAGCACAAATGTGCAATCTGCGGAAGAACGGAACTCGACGACCCCAATCTGGAATTCCGCTTCTGCTCAAAATGTGAGGGGAATTACGAATATTGCCAGGATCATCTGTTTACACATCAGCATGTTCACAGAAGCTGACGGGAGGAAATATGAAAGATACGGTTTTGCTGTTTGAGTCCAGGGATTTGTGTTATGAATCTAACCGTTATTTTATGGAATGCATCAAAGAAGCTTTGGAAAATAAAAAATATCCCGTTGAAATCTGTGATTTGTCGGTGCAGATGGAAGAGAAATTGGAGCAGATTTTAAAGAAGAAAGAGAACTATCTGTTTGCGGTTGATTTTAATTCCCTTCTGCCGAGGATGGAGATTGAGGATGGGACGCCATATCTGAATGCGCTTGGAATTCCTTTTTTTAATTATCTGGTCGATCATCCGCTGTATCATCATGCGGGGTTAAAAAAGCAATTTTCAGGTTATTCTGTTTTCTGCATTGACACTTGTCACCAGACCTATATAAAGAAGCTTTATCCCCATATCGAACATGTTTTTTATCTGCCTTTAGGGGCTGTGCAGGCGAATATGGAAAGAAGTTTTGACAAGAAACGGTTAGATCTTCTTTTTTTGGGTACATATGAACCGGAGGACGCATTGTACCGGGAGCTTGACGAGTATCCGCTCTGGCAGAAAAAGGAAGTGGCATCCTTAATTGAGCGGATGGAGGCAGATGCCGGATTGACACAGGAGAGGGCGCTTTTTGCATATTTAGAAGAAAAAGAAGAAAGGATAAGCAGGGAAGCGTTTGCCAAAAGATTAAACGGGGACTATCTTGCAGATAAATATCTGCGGAATTTAAGAAGGAAACAGACAGTGCTTGCAGCGGCTCAGGCAGAAATTCCTTTTACTGTGATGGGGCATGGCTGGGAGCATGTGAAAGAACTGGACAGGAAGCATATTACAAGGAAGAACGGCGTTGGTTTTGCAGCCTCCATCCAGATTATGGCAGACGCAAAAATGCTGGTTAATGCAACGCCGGGATTTCACGGAGGACTGCACGACAGGGTGTATTCTGCTATGATGAACCGGACGCTTTGTTTTACGGAAGATACGTCTTTTGCAAAGCAGAAATTAAAAGACAGAGAAGAAATCGTATTCTACAACGGACAGACAATGGAGGATCTGGCAGAAAGCATTGTATTTATGCATGAAAATCCGTCGGCTGCAGCAGAAATTACAGAGCGTGCCTTTTGCAGAGCCTGCTTAGAGGACACCTGGGAGAAGCGGGCAGAAGCCATACTTTCCTGTGCAGGGAAATCATAAATGAAAAGAGACTGGCATAAAATGCAGTAATATTGCGGATATGGATGAAAAATATGAAACGTATTTTATTGCATTTGTCATTGATTGCAGCCGCTCTGACAGCTTATTTTGGAAGCGGAATGTTATGTATGGCAGAAGAACCGGAGACAACCATAGAAGAGAGTGAACTATACGCCCAGTCGGCAGTTTTAATGGATGCCGATTCCGGGCGTGTTTTATTTGGAAAAAAGCAGGACGCTGTACTTCCCATGGCAAGCACAACGAAAATCATGACCTGTATTGTGACTCTCGAAAACGGAAATTTAGAGGAGCTGGCAGAGGTATCCGATTATGCGGCGTCAATGCCTAAAGTAAAGCTTTATGTAAAAAAAGGAGAAACTTACCGCATCAAAGATTTGCTGTATTCTCTAATGTTGGAGTCACACAATGATTCTGCCGTTGTTATTGCAGAGCATGTCGGCGGCAGTGTGGAAGGATTTGCAGAGATGATGAATCAAAAGGCAGAAGAAATCGGATGCAAAAATACGTATTTTATTACGCCCAACGGTTTGGATGCGCAGCAAAAAACGAGTGCGGGAGAAGAATTGATGCATGCAACGACGGCGGAAGATCTGGCGCTGATTATGAGTTACTGCATCAGAAAATCTCCTAAGAAAGAGGAGTTTCTGGAAATTACAGGAACGGCTTCTTACAGTTTTTCGAATTCGGACGGGACACGCAATTTTTCCTGTAACAACCACAATGCATTCTTGAATATGATGGAAGGCGCTCTTTCCGGAAAAACAGGATTTACCGGCAAGGCCGGATACTGTTATGTAGGCGCGTTGGAAAAAGGGGATAGAACGTTTGTAGTTGCGCTGCTTGCCTGCGGCTGGCCGAACAATAAAACTTATAAATGGTCGGATACAAAAAAGCTTATGAAATACGGAATAGATAATTATGAGAAAAAGGACTTGTCCGGTGAACAGCTTTCCGATGAATGGTTTCGTGCGATTCCTGTGTCAGACGCCCAGACGCAGCATTTATATGAACAGGCATCTGCGGATGTGTATATAAAAGACGAAAAAGAGGCGCCTTCGCTTTTAATGAAAGAGGGAGAGCAAATCGAGGTCGTCTGTAAAGTGGAAAAACATTTAGAGGCGCCGGTGGAAAAGGATCAGGAAGTAGGAAAAATCTGCTATAAGCTGAATGGAGAAATTTTGTGGGAGCGCAAAATATGTACAAAACAGTCTTTTGAAAAAGTAAATTATATTTGGTTTTTCAGAAAAGCAGCAGCAGGTTTTCTGCTTTAAATATGGTCCGGCGATTGTGTCCTTGTAAACTTTTCCATTCTGTGCTAGTATAACGTTTGACAAAATGTTATCATATCAGAAACAGGGAGGAAAGAAATGAACAGAGTAAGGACAAGATTTGCCCCGAGCCCCACAGGGCGCATGCATGTCGGCAATTTAAGAACAGCACTGTATGCATATTTAATCGCAAAGCATGCAGGGGGAGATTTTATTTTAAGAATAGAAGATACCGATCAGGAGCGTTTTGTTGCAGAAGCTTTGGATATTATTTACCGTACCATGCAAAAGACGGGACTGGCGCATGACGAGGGACCGGATAAAGACGGCGGCGTCGGCCCGTATGTGCAAAGTGAACGCCAGAAACAGGGAATATATCTGGAGTATGCCAAAAAGCTGATTAAAAAAGGAGAAGCATACTATTGTTTTTGTGATAAAGAACGTCTGGAAAGCTTAAAAGAAACAGTGGCGGGCAAAGAAATTATTGTTTATGACAAGCACTGTTTAAAGCTTTCAAAAGAAGAAATTGAAGAAAAATTAGCGGCCGGCGTACCTTATGTCATACGCCAGAACAATCCCAAAGAAGGCATCACGTCCTTTGAAGATGAAATTTACGGGCGGATTGAAGTAGACAATGCAGAATTAGACGATATGATTCTGATTAAATCAGACGGGTATCCCACTTATAATTTTGCCAATGTCGTAGATGACCATCTGATGGGAATTACACATATAGTGAGAGGAAATGAATACCTTTCTTCTTCGCCGAAATACAATCGTCTTTATGAAGCGTTCGGCTGGGAAGTGCCGGTCTATGTGCATTGTCCTCTGATTACAAATGAAGAACATCAGAAATTAAGCAAAAGAAGCGGACATTCTTCTTATGAAGAT
>CAOKHR010000071.1 GCA_948468325.1 uncultured Lachnospiraceae bacterium
ATACAGGAAATTTACGGATTCCCGCAGCATAAGCAGCATATTGACTGTTTTTTTCAAATTTTCTTCATCGCTGCCCTTGCCGCCAATCAGATACTCTGTTCCGTAAGAAAGCACACCGTTTTCTGCCGGTTTTAGAGCATTCCCCGCAAACTGTTTTAAAAACTCCTGCATCAGTATCCTTTCATACCAGCCCGTGCTTATTGCGGCATGATACGTCCCTTTCTGCAGATTCCGCTTTAATAAAACGTGATCCACAGATACTTCTTTTGCAGATACGTTTTTGTCCGGAGGAAGCACCAGTGCAAGAATTCCTTTTTTTCGGATTTCTTTCATGGTATCCATAGGATTTTCTTTTACCGGCTCTGCCGGCTGCTCTGGTTCTTCCTGTTTTTCTTCTTTTTTCTCTGCGGCTTCTCTTTCTTTCTGTTCTTTCAGTTCTTCCAACGCTTTGTCTGCGTTTTTGATTGATTCCTCAGGTTCTAAAACATCCTTATCTTTGATTCCCTTTATTCTGTCGCGTATTTTCTCTGCCGCCTGCTTTTTGATTATTTCTTTCATGGCCGCAGCCGCCTGTGCTTCAAATACCTTTCCATTATCATCGGTAATCAGTCTGTACGCATCCACTTCTATGTCCACTGCATTCATACGGTAAAAATCAATTCCCGTATTGTCCGCCGCAATCAGATTTTCATATAAAAGCACTTTCATCTCATCTTCCGCTGCGGCAATATTCAAGTCACCCGTACCAAAACTTCCGTCCAGCAGAAACATCTGATACTCTTCCAGCAGGAACGGCTGATAGCCTGCAAATAAAGACTCTGCTGCCAGATTTGTAAAATCCCATGCATCCTCCTTAAGTCCGTAATACCGTGCTCCCTCCACAAGTCCTAAAATCAAAACTGCCATAATTGTAATGGCTATGCAAAGAGGCGCTGTAACGGATGCCGCCTGTTTTGTTTCTTTTATCATTCTACTGCTTTTGCTTTCTTTTCAACCGACTGCATCAGGTCCTGTACCAGAGCCTGCAGCTGTTTTCGAAAAATTACAACTACTCCGATTAAAACTACAAGAATTAAAATCACTTCTACGACTCCGTTTGCCTCTTCTTCTTTTAAAAATTCTTTCCATTCTCTCATCATCTCTTTTACCTCCGGCTTTCTTATTTTCCGTAAACCGACATAAATGCCGGTATAATTACAATTCCCATTACAATGATTAACATCAGAATCATCGGAAAAAGCATTTTCGTCCCTGCTTCTTCTCCCAGTCTGCGCGCCGTATTTTTCCGCTCCAAAAAGACCCTGTCCGCCTCTTCGTTTAGCTGTTCCATCAATTTGCGGCTGCCTGCTTTTTGTCCTGCAATCAGCAGAGACACCAGCTTGCGGTAAGGCTGCAAATCGCATTGCTCCGAAAAATTCTGATACGCTCTGATCTCTCCTCTGCCGTTGTCCATTTCACAAATCATACGATGCAGTTCTTCATATACTACTTCTTCTTTTCCGCTGCTTTCTTTTTTTTTCTGATACATTTGATTCATTTTCCGCAGCGCTCCGGATATTGTCATACCTGCTCCTAAAAACAGTGACAGTTTGCTGACGAATTCCGGATAAACAAAAAGAAGTCTCTGCTTTCTTTTATTCTCTGCTTTTTCTTTTTGTTCTTTTGCCATATAAGCCGCCGCTATTGCTGCCAGTATTCCCAATCCTAATATTTCAAATACCTGTGTGGAAGGAGCCTGCCGCCACTTTACTTTCTGTCCGTTTATGCTGTCCGGCAGCCGGACGGCTTCTTCGGTTGTCTCCTGCATGGCAATCTGTTTTTTGATTTCTGAAATAATCTTTTCTTTTTTACTCTTTGCCTTTGCTTCAATCCAAAAGGAAAACTGATAAAACTCCTCGCTGTCCCCGCAGCTTAGGGAGACGAATGCCTCAATCTCCTGCCTGCTGCCGTTTAAGTCCTGCCAGCTGATTTCTCCTTCAGGGGAAATGATACCTGTTTCGGAAAATGTCCATTCCGCAGAAACTTTCCCGTCCTGATAACTTTCAGAAACGAAGGGGTCTGACATAATCTGCTTAAGCGATTCATTGTCTTTACAGAACGTCTCATCAATTTCTTTTACCGCCTCCGTAAGCAGTCTTTTTTCTTCTAACCTGCGGTATGTCCTTTCCTCTATGGAAAGCGTAACCGGATATTCCGTTTCTTCCTCCGTCAGACAGACATATGCCTCTGTCTCAAAAGTTCCTTCTCCCGGCTCATTTCTTAAAAGCCGGCCGCCTGACAGTTTATCCGGCCCGAGTTTTTCTGCCGCAGCCGCCAAAAATCCTATCAGTCCAAACACAAATATTATTCTGCACGGACTTCTTATTTTCTGCCATAACGGCTGCCTGCGAAGCAATATCCATCCGCCTGCCAGAAAGATGCAAATCAAACCACATAAAATCATTTTTACACTTCTACCTCCACAATTTTCATTCCCAGAAAAAATGCCGTGCCATAAAGCAGCAGCGCCGCCGTCATAATACAAACGCCAAGTGCATTTCCATAAAGCTGTCCGATAAACTCCGGCGATGTCAGCTTAAAAAACAGCAATATGCCAAGAGGCACTACACACATCACTTTCTGTTCCAGCGCTTTTTCTGCCATTACCGTATGTATTTCTTCTAAAACCTCTATTTTGTCGCAGATTCTTTGGACTGACGTTGCAATAATATGAATAAAATCTCCGCCGCCGCGTTTTGCACAGCAAAAAATTTCAACAAAATTTTCTATATCCTCACTGTCACTTTCTTCTGCAAAATCCTGTAAAATATGTTCCATCGGCTCCTGAACGGAGAGTCTCCTTTCCATCCCGCACAGCTTTTTCGCAAGAACAGATTCTTCTCCATACAGCTGCACGACATCCTCCAGCGCCGTTAAAAATGACCTCTCTATGGAATTTCCCGCCTCAAGCAGTCCGCTGACGGCATACATATAATCTTTAAATTCCAGATTCAGCCGCTTTCGCGCTCTTCTTCTTTCCGATTTCCGCAAAGTTTTCTCTGTGAGGAAGAAAATAGCCGGCAGACTGCACATTCCCCAAAGAGAATTATAAAAAAGAACTGCTGTCAATCCGCTTACTCCAAGGGAAATACCGGCCGATGCAAATAATCTTTTGGAACTTAAAATCCAGCCGCTTCCCACTTTTCCCTGTGCAAGAGTTCTCCGGTTTTTTCCCATATTCCCTGAATGATTCCCTCCTTCTCTTCCGTTTCCTGAAAACGGTATAATGTATTCAGGCGGATTTCTCCGTCTACAACCCCTTCCAATTCTGCAATTTCCAGCAATTTTCTGCTTTTATCCCGAAGCCTTCCCAGATGAATGAACAAATCAATTCCGGATGCAATCTGGCCGCGAATGGCAGATACCGGAATTTCCATCCCCATTAACACCATTGTCTCAAGTCTTCCAATCATATCACGGGTGCTGTTTGCATGGCCGGTTCCCATACCGGAATGCCCCGTATTATTCGCGCTTAAGAGGTCAATTGCTTCTGGGCCGCGGCACTCCCCTACGATCAGACGGCTCGGACGCATACGAAGCGCTGTCCGTATCAAATCCCGAATGCCAATGGAATTTACTCCGTTAAAACCTGCCGCTCTTGTCTCTAAGCGCACCAGATTGGGAATTTTGTTTAACTGCAGTTCCGCAGAATCTTCAATTGTAATAACCCGCTCTTCTTCCGGAATATACTCTGAGAGCGCGTTTAAAAATGTCGTTTTACCGGAGCCTGTACCGCCGGATATAAAAATGTTATATCCGGCTTTTACCGCTTTTTGCAAAAACAATGTGATTTCTTCTGACAAAGAACCGTATTGCAATAATTTCTGCATATTCATCGGCTCTTTTGAGAATTTTCGAATAGATATAGATGAACCATCCAGAGAAATAGGATGCAGGACAATATTGACGCGGGAACCGTCGGATAACCTTGTATCTACAATCGGGGAAGCTTCATTTACCATCCGGTTTCCGCCGGCACAGATGGTCTGTATCAAATCTGCCAGTTCTTCTTCTCCCGAAAACGTCTTTGGGAATAATTTCAGCCTGCCTTCTTTTTCATAAAAAATATGCATTGGCCCATTGACTAAAATTTCCGTTACTCCGTCATCTTCTATCAGTTCCTGTAAAACTCCGAATTCACGGAAAGCAGAAAACAGCCTTTCCGCATACTGCTTTCGCGCCTGAAAAGAAAGCAAACCTGCCTTATCCCTTTTTTTCAATTCTTCTTCGATGCAGTCCTTTAATTCCTGATTGGAAAGCTCACGGCTGTTGTCCAGCCGCCTTAATATGGCTTCTTTCATGGCTGGATATAAACTTTTATCATTCAATTTGCACTCCTCCATACAGACATCTTCGGATGTAATCACCCATCCCTCCGTACAGGCTGCCCTCTATGGGATTTGCATCTTTAGAAACCATCATCTGCTCCGGTAAAAGCAGCCGGTTTATATGTGCAGCCACATGCCCGCTTTCCCTGCCCAGATACTCAAAAAATTCATCTGTCCGGTACCTGTTTACCGTTCCCTCTTTTCCAAGGCAGTAAAAACTTCCAAATACCGGCAGTATCTCTGCAAATCCCAAAAAGACTGTGCCGAAATCAACAATGACAGTATCATATCCGCTGCGGTTTTTCAGCATCATAAGAAGCTGTTCAAATAACGGCTTTGAAATTTCTGACAAATGTTCCGGATTTACTGCCGGAGGAATAAAATCAAAATTCTTCCAGGTCTGCCTGACGCGATGCAGACCTGCCGCAAAATCATGTTCTTTCTGCATCATACCGTAGATAAAATCTCCAATATCTTCTGCCGCGTCCAAATGCATCAGCCGGTAAAAACCGCTGTGTTCTATCAGACTAACATACAGGACATTTTGACTTTCTCCCAGAATCTGCGCCATCGTTATGCTAAACAGCATCTGGTTTTCATGATGCACCGGAGAATAAATTCCAATCATTTCTGCTGCCCTTTCCGGCAGTACTTCTTCCTTTGCTTCTTCCTGCCAGAGCATAGCCGAAATCTGGCCAAAAAGCTTTTCTGCCGATTGATATTTTGCTACATAAGGGCAGTCTGCAAATGCCTTTTCCCGTGCTCCTTCACAAAGCAGTATTTTTTTCGCTCCCGCAGTATAACCTCCCACTTTTTCCCAGAAAGGCGCTGTCATTACAACGGCGTCAAATACCGTTTTTTCTGCAGCTTCTTTTAAAAACGCCTCTGTCTCCGAGAATGTCCATACTTTGAAAAACGTCTCATTTTTACGGACGAGATACCCGTTTAACTGCTCCAGATATACCTCTTCTTCATCTAAAAATGCTATTTTTAATTGAACCAATTACACACCTCCGTCTCATCTCTTACATAAACAGGACAAGTGCTGTTCCAAAAAGAACCGGTACGGAAAATGCAAACGAAAACTGCTGCGAAGTATCGAATGGTACATAAGGGGTTATCTTCCCTGTATGTATCGCATCAAATAAATACCGCCCTGCATACCGCAGTTTTTTCCATCTTGTCTTATCTGCTGCCAGAAAAAGAACTGACCCTGCTCCTGCAGCCAAAAAACTATATAACATGCACTGAAATAATTCCTGTATTGTAAGTATACTCCCTATCATGGAAAACAATTTGATGTCGCCTGCCCCAAGGACACGCATCTGAAATAATAGATATAAAAGAATTACGGGAACCGAAATGTTCCCAAGAAAATAATATACTCCCCAGGCTTGATGCTCTATGACTTGAAATATCATCCCCATCATAATGCCTGCGGCAATCAGTCTGTTCGAAATTCTGCCAGACCGAATATCCTGTACTGCTGCCAGAATCAGCAAATCAAACAGCAGTATCTGCTTTATCCCTCCAACGCATCACCTCTCATCTGTTATCACTGTTTTGAATTATAAATGCAAATGTTCCGTTTGTCTATAGCCCTCTGACAAATTTCGAATTTTTGTGAATTATTCACAACAAATTATAAAATAGAATCCCATAAACCAGCGCGAGCCCGCCTGTACCAAGGCTTCCGATTGTCAAAACATTAATTGCATTCATTCCTGCCACTACTTCAATTCCTACACCTGCAAATATGGCGTTGATTACATAAATTGCTAAAACACCCAAAATACTCCGTACAAAAAAATTCAGTACAATCTCTGCTTTTCTCCTTAGAAAACCAATTGCAAGCACCAAAATGCAAATGCCTGCCAGTACCAGCATACCTGTTTTTGTATCCATACCGAAACCTCGTCTTATCTTGATACAATATATATTTTTTTTCATAAAATATTCCTGTTTTTTGTATACTCTGTATTTTTCTGACTATAATTTAAGAAAGAGATAACTTTTTCAGTTATAATTGAAAGCGGGGAATACTATGAACCGGATTCTTGAAAACAGCGTTTTTTGTGACAAACGCTATGCTCTGCTGTTAGAGGATTTAGACCGTACCAAACATGACCTGGATTCTGCCTATACGAATCTTTCCAATGCCGTTGAACCGGATCTGATCGACTGCTACATCTACGAAGTGCAGTCTGTACAAATGCGATACAAATTTCTTCTGGGAAGGGTAAAACAAATAGAGGATTCTTACACGAAGAATCCTCTGGAAACTGGTTCCTGAAATGTCTCTGTTAAATTATTTTTACCGTAGGTAATACCTGCGTACACCTGCTGTGTATTCTGCATCAAGGGGTTCGAATGATCTTGTCTGGACGCTTCCAAAAAGCCTTCATACAGGTTCGTAAGAACCTCTCTTACCCCTTTTAATTCTTCTGTATCCTTTTTAATAACGGCCTTCGCCATACTTTCTTTTGCAAACACATACAATGCATATAATTCTTTCGAAATATCATATCTGAAATCCAGCGACTGTATCAGCACGTCCATTCCCCGCTGCGCCTTTAAAAGCGCAGTTTTAAAATTTTCATACTTATCAGCCGAAAGGCTCTCTTCCGCCTCATCCATATATGCAAATATAATTTCATAAATAATTACAACCAGTCCGCTTCTGTTGCTCTGGCTGATTCGCCTGGTAAAATCCTGTACCTGCTCCTGCTTCATATAATTACCTCTTACTGCAGCAGCTGCAGTACTGTCTGCGGAATATCATTTGCCTGTGCCAGCACCGATGTACCTGCCTGCTGCAGAACTGTATACTTTGTATATTCGGACATCTCTTTTGCCATGTCTGTATCACCAATGCGCGAAATTGCATTTGTCATATCTTCGTTGGAAGCATCCAGACTATCTACCGCATACTCCAGACGGTTCTGGTATGCACCTACCGCAGATCTTACAGAAGAAGTAATGGATATTGCTTCATCCAATTTTGAAATTGCTTTTCCGCCGCCGTTTACCTTCGTCACATCAACTTCATCTAAATAAAGCAGCTCACTGGAAATTTCCGGAATGCGCACCTGCATTGTCTGATGCTCATTTGCACCGATCTGCAGTGTCATAGTTCCAATATCCGTTACATTCAATGTAACTTCTCCCTCTAATCCCGGATCTACCATAAAGCTCATCTCAAAGCCGTTCATATCTGTTACTTTATATTTGTTGCCGTCTGTGGAAATCGTAGCCTGTGCCCCGAAAGAAGATGTAGAATCCAGAGTAATCTCTGCATCCTGACCGGCTGTAATGCCGTCTTCCAGCCCGAGAAAATCTGCCAAATCCGAATTACTGCAGGTAATTTCGATTTCGGCCGCAGAACCGTACTGATTGGAAACAAGCGCCAGCGATTTGCCAAAGTCAAAAGGATCATCCGATACTTCATATCCTCCTGTCGTTGCATTCTCACCATCCGGGCCATAATTCTGAACCGTTCCGTTTGGCACAAAAAGACTGACATCTGCGATTTCTGCGCCCTGACGTAATTTCTCAAATACGCTTTCGGCATCTTCCCCTTCGGAAATCACAATTTCCACACCATTGATTACTACTGTTCCTTCCGGAATTGTAGCCCCCGGCGCACCGGTTTTGGAAGTATTCGCAACAGCCGCCTGTCTTGCCGGCGCAGTAATCTCTAATTTATATTCTCCTGTTCTTACGGCATCGGAAATGGCAATTCTGGAAACGCCTTCCGCATAAACACGGGTATCCGAAGAACCGTCTAATAATTTCTTTGTATTGTATTCCGTATCCCTGGAAATACGGTCAACTTCCTTTACCAGCGATTCAATCTCCTGCTGAATTGCGCCGCGCTCTTCCTGCTGGTTTGTGTCCGTTGCCGCCTGTACCGATAATTCTCTCATCCTCTGCAGCATACTTGTAATCTCGCCCAGAGCAGAATCCGCGATCTGCAGTACGCTGATTCCATTGGATGCACTTTCCGATGCTTTTGCCAGTCCGTCAATCTGTGCCTGCATTTTATTTGAAATTGCCATTCCTGCAGGATCGTCTTTGGCATGGTTAATTTTAAGTCCGGAAGACAAACGCTCCATAGATGCAGAAAGACCGCCTTCTGTTTTTAATAACTGTGCATTTGTAACAACTGCCATCATATTATGATTTACTTTCATATTTCTATACCTTCCTATTCTCCTGCATCCGTGCAATGCTGCTACATCCTTGTAGTTTTTCCTTATCTCTGACTTTTATATCGGCCTAAAATTCAAGTTCCTTAACATTTTCGATGAAGCCCTTTGCAATTTGATAAAGCCTTGCTGTCTGAACTTCATACATCTCTTGTCCATCCTCTCCGGCTTTCTGCTTCCTGCCAGAATGACCTGAAAACCTGGAAAAATTGAGCTTTGATATATGCGTCACCTGCAAATCACTCTCTTCTTCTCCAAACCCTTTTGTAATATCATGCACATGCGCTTCCAGCAAATCTTTTACAGCGGGATTATCCACGGCTACCAGACCGGAAATCCCTTTTTCCCTGGCCTCTATGCTTGCTGCTACCTTTCCGGCTTTTGCAGTTTCAAACATAATCTCCACCATGCCCTTTTGCTTTGTACCCCGTACAATTTTGAGAGAAATATTCGTCACTTCATTTCCTACCATGACAGGAATCGTATACTCTTCGTCACCCGCCATTTTACCTGCAATGGAAAGCTGTGTATTCATCAGCTTCAATTCCCGAATGTCCATGCTGGTAATATGCTCGTCATCTGCAATCATTGTCTTCATAACATTTTCTGCAGTTTCTGCCAGTGTCTCCTGTGCGGCAGCCATCTCTTTCGGCGTCTTTAATGCATTTCCAAACCTCTCTAAAATTTCTTCCTGTATTGCGGCAAAGTCCACTGGATCTCCCGAAAATACCTCGTCACTGTTAAACATCTGCGAAAACACCTGGTTGCGCCTGTTGAGCAGACGGTTTGCCGCCAGAATATTATCCACCGTATTGGGCAGTTCATAGCGGGATAAAAACCGGTATACTTCCTCATCAGACGCTGCGGCTTCCTTTAATTCCTCTAACTGATTCTTCACATATTCATTCTGTAAAACCTGCTCCTGCTCTGATGCCTCTCCGGCGTACTCGGACAATGCCTGCTTTAACTGCTCCGGTGTATAATTCTCCCAGTCAGGACTTTCTAAAAGCTTCTGCATCGTAACGGGTGTCAGTGTCTCCATAACATCTTTTATGCAGTCCGTCTGATAAGCCGTTTCAATCTGGTCCGTAATGGATTTTCCTGTTTTTGCCGCATCTACACCGGCAAAGTCATCATCAACGGTATAATCCATGCCGCTTTTTTTAGCGCTCCTGACAGCCGTTAAAAGATTGCGCATCGTAAATTCTGCCCAGATC
>CAOKHR010000072.1 GCA_948468325.1 uncultured Lachnospiraceae bacterium
TATGAGAAATATAAATAAGGGCAATTCCCTGCTCTTTTAACATTCTCATCATTTCAAAAAGTTTATCTACTTCCTGCACTGTCAATGAAGAAGTAGGCTCATCCAGAACAATTACTTCCGAATTGTAGGAAATCGCCTTGGCAATTTCACACATCTGCCTTTGTGACACGGACATATTCCGCATAGGCTGTGTAAGATCTACTGTCATGCCAAGTTTTCTGAAAAGCTCAGACGCCTCTTTTTTCATTCTTCCTTCATCAATAATACCAAAAGAATTACGTGGATAACGTCCAAGGAATAAATTATCAATTACATTTCTGTCCAGACACTGGTTTAACTCCTGATGAACCATTGCTATACCGTTTTCAAGAGCATCTTTCGGTCCAGAGAAATTCACTTCCTTACCACTAAGGAAGATATTTCCTTCATCTTTCTGATACGTACCGAAAAGGCACTTCATCATAGTCGATTTTCCTGCGCCGTTTTCACCCATAAGTCCCATAACCGTTCCGCGTTTTACATTCAGATTAATATGATCGAGAACCCGGTTCCTTCCAAAAGACTTACTCATGCCGCGTATCGATAAGATGATATCATCTTTCTTATCTGCCATTATTTTTTACTCCTGTATCTGTAGATTAATGATGTTTCTGCTTCTAAAAATTATCAGGGAGAATTTCTCCTCCCTGATACCCTTCTCCTTAAGAAGCTGTATTAAATATTACTGACTAAGCAGTGATGTATAGGAAGCTGCATTGTCTGTTTTAACCATGTTAATAGCAAATGCATCATACTGTCCCGGATTTCCAAGACGGTTTACAATGTTTGACTCTGTCTGTCCGTCACCACCAATATAATCAATATCAAGATTCAAAATATCATCATATGCCTCTAAAAGCGGCTGATATGTTGAACTTAAGAAGTTATCTGATGCATTGTAAATGTCAAGCCATACTTTCTTTCTGGCATGTGAACCCTCGTCAAGCTGTGAAGATACCGGATCATAAATCTTTGTAGAATCTGTAAAATCCTGATAGTTATCTCCTACTACTGCTACATTCAATGCATAGTAAGAACGCTCGTCTGCATTGTATTTATATACATCATCACTTAAAACGTTGCCTGCATCGTCTGCCGTGCCGATACCTGTATCAACATCAACACCGTCTAATGCGTTACGCAGAACACGAAGTGTAAGGTAAGCCTGAACATCTGCATGCTGGCTGATTGTTCCGCCGTATCCTTCTGCAATAGCTGCTACTGCATCACTGTTTGCATCATATCCGAATGTCGGTACTTTATTGTCTTTAGACCATGCATTGAACATTGACATACCCATTCCGTCATTATTGGAAGCAATAATATCAATCTGATCACCGAAAGAAGATGACCATGTGCCGATTGCATTTCCTGCTGTTGCTGCATCCCATGTAGCACCTGCTGAGTTCTTCATTTCCTGAGAAGCAAGCTCACGAACTGTATATGTCTTTCCGCCAACTTCAATTGTTCCGTCCTGTACGGCACTTGCTGAACCGTCAGTATTTGTTCCAACCGGATCACTGTTTATATCTCCGTCTGCTTCAACTGCCGTGCCCATTTCTTTTCTAACGCCTCTTGTACGTGCAATGGAATCGTTGTGTCCAATATCACCGATTGCAAGAACGTAACCGATTACGCCGTCACCGTTACGGTCGATAGAATCAATGTTCTTCTCAATATACTCTTTAATCATGGTTCCCTGAAGTTCTGCGCCCTGATTTGCATCGAATCCTACATAATACGTGTTATCGTTGAAAGAAAGCGCTGCCATATCAAGTTCTCCTGTAGAACTATTAGATGGCTGACGGTTAAACCATACCAATGGCTTATCTTTGTTTGCTGTCGTGCCGGATGAAGCCTCCTGCTCATCTCCGCCGCCTGAATTCTCTGCTTCAGTGGAAGATGCATCATTTCCTGTACTTCCGTTGCTGTCACTGCCACTGTTGTCATTGCCACAGCCTGCAAACAGGCTTGCTGTCATTGCAGCACATAAAAAAGCTGCTAAAACTTTCTTTTTCATCTTTATATCCTCCTTCTTTCTGTAATCCGGTTTTTCCGGACTTGTTTACAAAGGGATTATAGCATACACATCCCTGTTTTACAAGAAAAACTATAACAAATGACGAAATTTTTTTCAAAATTCCGTGTCATTTGGGTAATTTAACCACAAATTTTGTATTATATTGTCAGTTTTTTAATTTTTGAAGCTGTGAATCGGTGCCGGAATCCTTCCTTTCCGGCGAATAAAATCCTCACAGGAAAATGTATTTACAGGCATAATCGGTGCATACCCGAATAATCCGCCAAATTCCACTGTATCTCCTACATCTTTGCCGATTACCGGAATCAGCCTCGCCGCTGTTGTTTTCTGGTTTACCATGCCAAGCGCCATCTCATCGGCTATCATACCGGAAATCGTAGCTGCGCTTGTGTTTCCCGGAATCGCTATCATATCAAGCCCCACCGAACAGACGCATGTCATAGCTTCTAATTTTTCAAGCGTAATCGCTTTCGCCTGTACAGAATCAATCATACCCTGGTCTTCACTGACCGGAATAAACGCTCCGCTTAAACCTCCGACATATGAAGAAGCCATCACGCCGCCTTTTTTGACCTGGTCATTTAACAGGGCGAGCGCAGCGGTTGTTCCGGGAGCTCCCGCATATTCCAGACCGATTTCACACAAAATATCTGCCACGCTGTCGCCCACTGCCGGCGTCGGCGCCAAAGACAGATCAATAATTCCAAACGGTATGCCAAGCATCCTTGAAGCCTCCTGTGCCACCAGCTGGCCTACTCTGGTAACTTTAAACGCCGTTTTCTTAATCGTCTCGCAAAGCACTTCAAAACTCTCTCCGCGCACCTTTTCGAGTGCCGTCTTTACAACGCCCGGGCCGCTGACTCCTATATTAATCACTGCGTCCGCTTCTGTCACACCGTGAAATGCTCCTGCCATAAAAGGATTGTCATCCGGAGCATTGCAGAATACTACAAGTTTCATACAATCGACAGAATCCCTGTCCTTTGAACGCTCCGCCACTTCTAAGAGGACTTCTCCCATCAGCCTTACGGCATCCATATTAATCCCTGTTTTAGAAGAAGCCAGATTCACGGAGCTGCATACACGTTCTGTACTGCATAGCGCTATCGGAATGGAACGGATCAGAAGTTCGTCCGCTTTCGTCATTCCTTTGGATACAAGTGCCGAATATCCGCCGATCAGATTAACCCCCACTGATTTCGCAGCCGCGTCCATTGTCTGCGCAATGACTGCAAAATCTTCCGGCGTATGGCAGGCAGCGCCGCCAACCAGAGCAATCGGCGTCACAGAAATACGCTTATTTACAATCGGAATCGCATATTCACGTTCAATTTCTTCTCCAACGGCAGCAAGATCTTTCGCTGTCGTTGTAATTTTATTGTATATATTCTGATTCAGCTTTTCCAGATTATCGTCAATACAATCGAGCAGACTGATTCCAAGTGTAATCGTACGAACATCCAAATTCTCCTGTTCAATCATCTCATTGGTTTCTTTTACTTCCCATATATTAATCATGGCAGCCTCCTTTTATCTCAGATCCGGTGCATTTTCTGAAAAATCTCTTCACGCTGGCATTTGATGCTGACACCGATTTCCTCTCCCAGGCATTCCAGATCCTTCAGACATTCTCCAAAAGGTTTTTTTGAACCGCTCATATCCGCTATCATCATCATATTAAAATAACCCTGCACAATTGTCTGGGAAATATCAAGTACATTAATCTCATTCTGGGCAAGATATGTACATACTTTTGCAATAATCCCAACCGTATCTTTTCCTACAACAGTTATAATCGTCTTATCCGCTGTTTTCTCCATGTTCTGCATCACCTTCCGCTTCCTTTCCAAAAACAATATTTTTTATAATACCATATGTTCCGTTTCTTGTCATTAATTTCTGTTTTCAAAATTATTTAAAAACCGGTTGCAAAAGTGATATTAAAATGATATTATAAAAATATCAAAAAGAAGGAGGTTATGTATTTATGAAAGAAATCATTTTAAAAAACAAAAAAAACGGTATGACGGTTTTGCTGCTGTCACTTCTGATTTATGCCGCGGCAATTGCAGGAACAGTTTTGGGGGGAATTATGGTGGAAGACGGCAAAAATCCTGTTCTTTTAGTAATCAGTATCATTTTTCTAAGCATCACCTGGCTTCTCTGGCCCGGCTTAAAGGTTTTGAAACCCCAGGAAGCCCTTGTCCTTACATTATTCGGCCGTTACATCGGCACATTAAAAGAACCCGGATTTTATTTTGTTAATCCGTTCTGTGTGGCAGTAAATCCTGCCGCAAAAACGAAACTGAACCAGAGCAATGATGTAAAAACCAAAAAGAATGTAGACGGTGTGGACTTAGAAGTGTCTTCCAAAAAACTTTCTTTAAAAATTATGACGTTAAACAACAACAGGCAGAAAATTAATGACTGTCTGGGCAATCCGGTAGAAATCGGCATTGCTGTCACCTGGCGTATCACCAATACTGCAAAAGCCGTATTTAATGTAGATAATTATAAAGAATTTTTGTCGCTCCAATGTGACAGCGCCCTGAGAAACATCGTACGTATTTATCCTTATGACGTTGCGCCAAATGTAGACACAACTGGAGACGGCACAGCAGACGAAGGCAGTTTAAGAGGATCCAGCGAAATCGTAGCAGGCAGAATCAAAGAAGAAATACAAAGAAAAGTAAACGAAGCCGGTATTGAAATTATAGAAGCCCGTATTACATACCTTGCCTATGCACCGGAAATCGCTGCTACAATGCTGCAAAGACAGCAGGCTTCTGCTATTATTGATGCCAGAAAGATGATTGTAGACGGTGCGGTCGGCATGGTGGAAATGGCTCTCGAACGTCTGAATGAAAACAATATCGTAGAACTGGACGAGGAGCGCAAAGCGGCAATGGTATCCAATCTTCTTGTTGTTCTCTGCGGCAATCACGATGCGCAGCCCGTTGTCAATTCGGGCAGCCTGTATTAATCATAACCATGGCTGACAATAAGAAAAAACAAATCCCGCTCAGGCTGTCACCAAAACTCTATGATGCCATTGCCGCCTGGGCCGAGGATGATTTCCGTTCCGTAAACGGACAGATTGAATATCTCTTATCCGAATGCGTACGTCAGCGCAAAAAAAACGGCAGATATGTCTCAGACGAAATTGATGTACCTCCGGAACTTGACATATAAACACAAACAAAAACCTGCGGAAACTGTAACGGCAGATTCCGCAGGTTTTTGTCTGCATGGTAAGTGTAAAATTATCTGCCGCCTTGCAAAATGCAGACAGCAGGATTATAATCTAGCTATGCAGATATGGAGGAGTTCTTATGGATATTAATTTTGAATTATATAAAGTTTTTTACTGCGTCGCAACCACCTTGAGTTTTTCCGAAGCCAGCAGGCACCTTTATATTTCACAGTCTGCTGTCAGCCAGTCCGTCAAATCTTTAGAAAAAAAACTGGGACAGGAACTGTTTATCCGCAGCACCAAAAAAGTCAGGCTTACTCCGGCCGGTCAGGTACTGTTAAAATATGTCGAACCTGCCATCAATCTGATCACACGGGGAGAAAAGCAGCTATCAGATGCAGAAACTCTGGGCTTAGGCCAGCTGCATATCGGCGCAAATGATACTATCTGCCGCTATTTTCTGGTACCCTATTTAAAACAGTTTCATCAGAAATTTCCAAATGTTCCGATTAAAGTTACCAATGCCACTTCCCTTTCCTGCGCAGATCTTCTGCAGCAGGGAAAAGTAGACCTGATTGTTACCAATTACCCGAATTCCAAACTGAACCATTCCTATGTCCGGAAAACCGTCTGCAAATTTCATGACGTTTTTATTGCGAATCCCTCATACTTCCATCTGGAACAAAAAGAAATCTCATTTCAGGAATTAAAACAATATCCGATACTTCTGTTAGACAAAAAAAGTACGACAAGCGAATTCTTACGCAGCCTTTTTTTGCAATATCAATTAGAGCTGATTCCTGAAATTGAATTAAGCAGCAACGACCTTCTGATTGACCTTGCAAAAATCGGTCTTGGCATCGCTTTTATACCGGATTACTGTCTGCACGGCCAGACAAACGGACTCTTTCTTCTGCATACAAAAGAGAACATCCCGTCCAGACGCATTGTCGTTTCTGTAAATGACAATCTACCCGTTTCCGCTTCTGCAGAAGAATTTTTAAACCTGCTCCCAGAAGTGTAACGCAGCTTCCCTGACGTTTTCCAGACTGCAGACCAGATATTTTTCCCATTCTCTTGGAAATAGCGAAAGGTAACTGCTTTCTAAAAAACGTTCGTCCAAAAGTGCAATAATCCCGCGGTCTTTTACCGTACGTATGACACGTCCTGCTGCCTGCAGGACTTTATTCATGCCCGGATAACGATAAGCATATTCAAAGCCGTTGCCCGACTTTTCATCATAATATTTTTTTAAAATTTCCCGTTCATTTCCAATCTGCGGCAGTCCTGTTCCGACAATGATAACACCGATTAACCGCTCTTCCTTTAAATCAATTCCCTCTCCGAAAATACCGCCCAGCACACAAAATGCTGCCATAGAACTTTCCCCGCACAAATCAAACGCTTCTAAAAATTCTTCTCTTGCGTCTTCTTTCATACCGCTTTCCTGTTTTAAAATCCGTATGTCATCTTCTGCCATTCCCAGAAACTTCTCATATACCTGCTCCATCAGCCTGTATGAAGGAAAAAACACCATATAATTTCCCTGTTTTGCCGATATAATATCCGCAATATAAGATGCAATTTTCAAAAACTCTGTCTCTGTCCGTCTTTTATAACGGCTGCTTACATCTCTGCCGATTAACAAAAGTTTTTGCTGCTCCAGAAAAGAAGTTTTGGCATAAACCGCGTAATTATCTGCTTTTGCACTAAGCATCTCTTTATAATACCGGATTGGAAGCATTGTCGCCGAAAAGAACACCGTTGCCCTTCCTTTATTCAGGCATTCCTGAAGATTGTAAGACGGATCTACACAAAACAGCCGCATTTTAAATCTGTGATCTTCTTCATGCTCTGTATAAATCACATATCTTTCATCGACCCGCTCATACATATTCAAAAAATTGCGCACCTGAAAATAAAAATCTGTGACTTCCTTTCTTTCCGGAAAGTCTCCGTTATTTTGTAAAAAGAAATCCAGACGCTGTGCCGCACGCATCAATGCAAACACAAAATGGCTGATTTCATCTGTAAAAACTTGGTAAGTGTCACATTCCCTTTTATATCCAAGCCAGATTTTATTGCACTTTATAATTTCTTCTGCCAGACGTTTATCACGGTTTTTTATAATCCTGCGGACTGCCAGAAAATCCTCTTTATAAAGTTCTGCACTGTACATCTTTCTTCCGCGTTCTACCAGATTATGCGCTTCATCTACAAGAAAAATATAATCTCCCTTCTGTCCCTCTCCAAAAAAACGCTTCAATTGGACATTCGGGTCAAATGCATAATTATAATCACAGATAATGTCATCCGCCCAGGAGGCCAGATCCAAAGACATTTCAAACGGACAAACTTTATATTTTTCCGCCTGCTTCAGCAAAACCTCTCTGGTAAAGAAATTTTCTTTCTGCAGCAAATCATAAACAGAATCATTCACTCTGTCATAATGTCCTTTTGCATAAGGGCAGTTCACCGGATTACAGTCCATTTTTTCGCAAAGACACATCTTCTCCTTTGCCGTAATCAAAATTACTTTTCCAAGGTATCCTCTTTCGTAAAACAGGGAAAATGTTTCTTTTGCCACTGTACCTGTAACCGTTTTCGCGGTCAGATAAAAAATCTTATCTGCAAGTCCCTCACCTACGGCTTTCACTGCCGGATAAACAGTGGAAAGCGTCTTTCCCGCACCGGTTGGCGCCTGTATAAAAAGATTCTTTTTTCTTAAAATCGTACGGTAAACATCCCTCGCCAGTTCCTTCTGTCCCTCCCTGTACTTATAAGGGAAATCCAGTTCTGCAATGCTTGCCGTCATTTTTTTCTTCCATTCTATCTGAAAATCAGCCCATTTCATATATCCGGCCGCCAACTCATAAAACCAGTCTTTTAACTCTGAATACATATAATCTTCCCGAAAGCGCTTAATTTCCTCCGTATCCAGATTGCAGTATGTCATCTGAACGCTGATTTCATTCAGATTATTGTTGTCTGCATAAATAAATGCATAACACATTGCCTGTGCCTTATGAACAAAAACAGGTTCTTTTAAAGATTCCAAATTTGTATAAACACATTTTATCTCATCAATGATAACCTTTTCTTCCTGAATAATGCCATCCGCCCTGCCTTCTGCCTGAAGGATATATCGTTCCGTTTCAATTTGTAACTTAAGCGGAACCTCTGCACAATAAGAAGCTCCCATTCTGTTTTGAATTTTCCGGTGCATTCTGCTGCCTTCCTGCATAGCATCCATTTTTGCAGCCCCGCCAATCCGGTTATCAATATCACCGGAACGCAAAATAAATTCCACCAGATTACGTATGGATATTTTAATCAGAGGAAGTTCCCCCATGATGACTCACACTCATTTCTGTATCCCGTTTTTGTATTTATTATAGCCAAAAAAAGAAAGCATTTCAATCAGCTGCCCGCCGGATCGAAATGCTTTCTGTCATTTTGTTTTTACGCCACTGCATAATTATCTAACATAGATTCAAATTTTGCATCTTCACCAAAGTATTTTACAGTCAGATCTTTCTTAAATCCGAGTCCTAATACTCCCAGAAATGATTTTGCATCAATATAAATATGATCAGACAAAATATCAATTTCAAAATCACACTGTCCTGCTGCATTTACAAAATTTTCTACTTCTTCTGAATCTTTAAATCTAACTTTCCTTTCTACCATATTATACTTCCTTTCATAACTTGAATTTCATTTACAGTTTTCCCAGTTACAAGAAGAATTATGCCATCTACTTTTTATTTTGTCAAAAAATGGGACAGTAAAAATCTGCCTTTTTTTTTGTTATTTAAGCTTATTTTTCTTTCCATTTTAAAATATTTTTTTACATAAACTTAATTTCATCTTTAAAAAGTGTATACATTTCAGACAACTTTTTAAGCAATCTGGCAAACAAAGGCCAAAAATTTCCCAGTAAAATTGTATAAAATGAATAAACTTTCAATAAATTTTCATTTGTATATTTCCCAAATAAATGGTAAAATACTACTATTATAAGAGGAGGACTTTCTTATGAACGAAAAAATTTATAAGACAATCGGGTTTTCCGGAGGTGCCAATCTTGCCATAGGAATCTGTATTTTAATCACTGGTATAACTTCCGGCATTCTGCTCATCTTAAACGGGGCAAAACTTCTGAAAAGCAAAAAGAAGATTCTTTTGTAAAGCAAATAAAAATGTGTGTAAATACTATCTATTTCGTATTTACACACATTTTTATTTGAAAAAACACTTCTTCAAATTATAAACAGGGGCAGAAGGACTTGAACCCTCGACATTTGGTTTTGGAGACCAACGTTCTGCCAACTGAACTATACCCCTTTGCATTATTTCACCAAAGCACTTACGTGCCCTCAAAACTTCATACAGATACCGGAAACTCCAAAACCCTTGGTCAAGCCCTCGACCGATTAGTGGCGGTCAGCTCCATCCATTGCTGCACTTC
>CAOKHR010000073.1 GCA_948468325.1 uncultured Lachnospiraceae bacterium
TAAATTAGAAGACGGCAGGCACCGCTCTACGAAGATGTGGTACTGCCGCCTCTATGGCATCGTGATGTTACAGCATCTTGATGCATGGGAAATGCCATCTGTCAAGGCATTTCAAGAATCATTAGGATTCACCGCCTAATAGTAATATCTTAAACGACCCCATAAGATTTTTAAAGACATAGTACCCGCTATGTCCAATGTTTATGTCCTTTTCTCGCAAATTTCTTTTCCTGCACGATATTTAGTTGTCAATTTTCAGGCGAATTCTCATTCATTGAGATTCCGAGAAGTTATTATTTTACATATTATATCTCACAAAAAGATTCATTTCCACATCTTTCTATTAAGAAAACAGCACAGAACCTGAATATTATAAATAAGTGGTGTTTATCTATATGAAAACTTTCTGAAATGGGTAAAAAAATGTTGCTAAGAAAAAAGTGTTATTGTATCAGCATGAATGCCGGAAAGATCCCTCCGACTGGCCGCTCCCGCACAGCATGGTTTATCCCGCTACCATTTTCGCTTCTGTTGTATGGCAGTCACAGTCGCTGCACAAAGACAGGATATTGCCGCTGAATAAGCACTTGTGTGTCCAAGAATTCCCAAAATACCAAAAACAATTCCCGCGACAAATAAAACAGTGCTAAGAATTATACAAAATACACAATTTCCGTTTTCCGTTTCACCATTTGATTTATCCGCTTTATGCAGAATTCTTTTTTTGAATGCCTGTATTTTTGCCATATATCCACTGGTATACAGTGCACCGACCAAAAGTGTGCCTGCTACAATCCCCAAAGTATAGCTGGCAATCTGCTCATATCCGTTTTCCCTGTCAAGGCCCGCAAAATTCAGTACACAATATAAGATAAAAGAAAGAATTGCTGCAATAAATAATCCGCATATACGCCTTGAAAAACGCTGTTTTTCATCACTTTCATATTCTGCCACTTTCAAGAGCATTTGTTCTGTTTCCTTATCAATCATTTCGTTCTTCCTTTCTCCATACAAAATTTCTTCCACACCGACATCATAATATTTCGCGATTTCAATCACTAAATCGAAGTCCGGCATATTTACGCCATTCTCCCATCGTGAAATACTCCGATTCGTCACCCCAAGTATTTCCGCAAGTTGTTCCTGTGTCAGATTTTTTTCCTTGCGAAGTTCTTTTAAGAATATTCCAATTTTCTTTTGATCCACAAGTTTTATCCTCCTTCCGCATTTATCATAGTTTTTTGGATAAAAAAAGTACACGACACAAAACGAGAATCCGCTTTTTTTTCAGGAAAAATCATTATATTGGGAGACAATATACTACAAATATCCTATTTCGTCCAAAGAAAATGCTGTCCAATATATATCGGTAAGCATTTCTTTCATTGGCTTTGGCTCTGATATTTTTCAACAATCCGGCAGACATTGGCAGACAATATTTCTATGGTATGGTCTGCAGGATTAAACTGTGATAAGATTATATTGCAGACCCGACAAAAATTTAAAAATAAAACAAAAGGAGATGATTAACGCCATGACGTATATTGATCACTATCATTCGCCTTTAGGCGGCATTACGGTATCAAGTAATGGCAGAGAAATTACAGGATTATGGTTTGACGGTCAGAAATATTTTGGAAATACGCTTTCTAATGATTATGAAGAAAAGTCTTTGCCCGTATTTGAAAAAACAAAAATGTGGCTTGATATTTATTTCAGCGGCAAAGATCCTGATTTTAAACCGCCGCTAAAAATGGATACAACACCTTTCCGTAAATCCGTATGGGAAATCATGCTTACGATTCCGTATGGACAGACAATGACATATGGCGAAATTGCGGACAAAATCGCCAGACAAAGGGGACTTGCAAAAATGTCTGCACAGGCGGTTGGCGGTGCGGTAGGACACAATTCTATTTCTTTAATCATTCCCTGCCACAGAGTCGTTGGAACAAACGGAAGTTTGACAGGCTATGCAGGCGGGATTGAGAAAAAAGTACAACTGCTCACCATGGAAAAAACCGATATGTCTTCGTTTTTTGTGCCGAAGAAAGGAACAGCACTTCAAAATTCCCTGACTGCATACGCGCACAATCAGGGAATTTCATAGTTATCGGTTTTTTATTCTTTTATGCTTGCATGGTATTCCTGCAATGATTTCACCGGATGTCCTTCTCCGTTTTTCATGGAACGAATACCTGCTGCAGTGGCTTTTGCCGCTGCCATGGTTGTCATATACGGAATCCTGTTTTTGATTGCTGCTTTCCGAATGTAACTGTCATCTACAGCTCCCTTTTTATCATTCGGCGTATTTATAATCATATCAATCTGTCCGTTTGCGATTGCATCTAAAATATTAGGACGCCCCTCGTTAATTTTTGCAATTTTTTCCGCTTCCATACCTGCTTCCCGTATTTTATCACAGGTACTTCCGGTCGCCATAATCTGAAATCCGTTCTCGTAAAGAGCCCGTGCCGTCTCTACAAGTTCCGGCTTATCTCTGTCATTTACACTAAAAAGTACTGTCCCCTCCATCGGAAGTTTTGTCTGCGTAGCTTCCTGTGCTTTATAAAAAGCTTTTCCATAGCTGCTGGAAAGTCCAAGCACTTCACCTGTAGAACGCATTTCCGGTCCGAGCAGCGGATCTACCTCCTGAAACATATTAAACGGAAAAACAGCTTCTTTTACACCATAATACGGAATTTCCCTGTCTTTAAGCTCCGGCACCGGAGAAGAATTTCCCGTAATGGGAGCAGTCATAATCTCTGTCGCCAGTTTTACCATATTGATGCCGCAGACTTTTGATACCAGCGGCACAGTACGGGAAGCCCTCGGATTGGCTTCCAATACGTAGATGGTACCGTCTTCAATCGCATACTGCATATTCATCAGTCCCACGACGTTCATTTCCTGTGCAATTTTTCTGGTGTATTCTTTAATCGTTTCGATATGCTCTTGCGCTAAATGTTTCGACGGCAGAATACAGGCGGAATCTCCGGAATGTACGCCCGCCAGTTCAATATGTTCCATCACTGCCGGTACAAATACATGCGCTCCATCGCTGATGGCATCTGCTTCACATTCTGTCGCATGCTGCAAAAATCTGTCAATCAGAATCGGACGGTCCGGCGTTACACCCACAGCCGCACGCATATAAAACGTCATTGATTCATCATCATGCACTACTTCCATACCACGGCCGCCAAGTACATAGGAGGGACGTACCATAACCGGATAACCAATCTTATTTGCAATCTCCAATGCATCTTCTACCGTAACGGCCATACCTGCCTCCGGCATTGGAATTTGGAGCTTGTCCATCATAGCACGAAACAGATCGCGGTCTTCTGCCATATCAATTGTTTCCGGTGTAGTTCCCAGAATATTGACACCGTTTTTCTTCAAATCTGCTGCCAGATTTAAAGGTGTCTGTCCGCCAAACTGCGCAATCACGCCTGCCGGTTTTTCTTTTTCATGGATACTTAACACATCTTCTAACGTCAGGGGTTCAAAATACAATTTATCGGAAGTATCATAGTCCGTAGAAACAGTCTCCGGATTACAGTTTACAATGATTGTCTCAAATCCCAGTTTTTTCAGGGCAAGCGCAGCATGTACACAGCAATAATCAAATTCGATTCCCTGTCCGATACGGTTAGGCCCGCCTCCCAAAATCATGATTTTCGGTTTATCTGTACGAACCGTACTCTCATCTTTCATATGATAGCTGGAATAGTAGTAGGCAGAATCTTTTGTCCCGCTTACATGAACGCCTTCCCACGCCTCTTTTATCCCTGCAGAAAGTCTGGCCGCGCGTATCTTATCTTCCGGCACTTCCAGAATCTGGCTTAAGTATTTATCGGAAAAACCATCCAGTTTCGCCTGACGCAGCGCCTCCGTTTCCGGCACCCGGCCTTTTTCTTTCAGGAGAGCTTCTTCTTCCTCTACCAGTTCCTTCATCTGTTCGATAAAATAATGCTTGATTTTCGTCAATTCATATAATTCGTCCACCGAAGCGCCCTTGCGCAGCGCTTCATACATAATAAACTGTCTCTCACTTGTAGGTACTGCAAGCATTTTTATCAGCTCGTCTTTGCTCTTATCGGCAAAATCTTTTGCCCGGCCCAGACCGTATCTGCCGTTTTCAAGACTGCGTATTGCTTTCTGAAATGCCTCTTTGTAAGTCTTTCCAATACTCATAACTTCGCCGACTGCACGCATCTGTGTGCCCAGCTTGTCTTCTGCACCTTTGAATTTTTCAAATGCCCAGCGTGCAAATTTAATTACAATGTAATCTCCGTCCGGCACATATTTATCCAGTGTTCCATATTTGCCGCAGGGAATTTCGTCTAATGTCATGCCGCATGCCAGCATGGCGGATACCAGTGCAATCGGAAATCCCGTCGCTTTGGAAGCCAGTGCCGAAGAACGGGAAGTTCTTGGATTAATCTCGATAACAATAATTCTTCCGCTGGCCGGATCGTGGGCAAACTGTACATTGGTTCCGCCGATTACCTGAATCGCCTCTACAATTTTATATGCCTGTCTCTGCAGTTCATCCTGTACTTCCTGCGAAATTGTCAGCATCGGTGCGGAACAGAACGAATCTCCCGTATGTACGCCCAGCGGATCAATGTTTTCAATAAAACATACCGTAATCATATTATTTTTGGCATCACGGACTACTTCAAGCTCCAGCTCTTCCCATCCTAAAATAGACTCTTCCACCAGAACCTGTCCTACCAGGCTGGCCTGCAGCCCTCTGGCACATACCGTTTTCAGCTCGTCTACATTATATACCAGACCGCCGCCTGCGCCTCCCATCGTATAAGCCGGACGCAGAACGACCGGATAACCGAGTTTATCCGCAATTGCAAGCGCTTCTTCCACCGAATACGCCACTTCGCTTTTTGCCATTTCAATACCAAGGCTGTTCATGGTTTTTTTGAACTCAATGCGGTCTTCCCCTCTTTCAATCGCATCCACCTGAACACCGATTACTTTTACTCCATATTTTTCAAGTACGCCTGCTTTGGCCAGCTCGGAACAAAGATTCAGTCCTGACTGGCCTCCCAGATTTGGCAGCAGCGCATCCGGACGCTCTTTGGCAATAATCTGTGTCAGACGCTCTACATTCAAAGGTTCAATATAAGTTACGTCTGCTGTCTCCGGATCTGTCATAATCGTTGCAGGATTCGAATTTACCAGAACAATTTCATATCCCAGATTCTTCAATGCCTTACAAGCCTGCGTTCCCGAATAGTCAAATTCACATGCCTGGCCAATGATAATCGGTCCGGAGCCTATGATAAGTATCTTATGAATATCGCTTCTTTTCATTCTGTTTTCCTCACATTTCTTAATTGATACGTAATTTGGACCATCCCCATTATAAACAAATCACAGCCATCTGTAAACCCAGTGAAAAATTACATTTTTATTCTTCTCCGGCATATAGGAAAGGCAGCTGATTGTCCGTCAGGATAAACTGCTGCCCAAAAAAACCCATTCAATTCCTAATCCATGTCCTCCGTTTCAGCTCCAATGTCCATCATATGAACTGTTCTGCGTTTTATTCTTGCCTCTTCCGATGCCTCTATAATATAATTCTTAATTTCTTTGGCATGCTTAATGTGAATTAACTTTAAATTAGGATGTGTTACATCTCCGGAAAAACACTCTACCGTTCCCAGATGAAATATTTTTTCTATCAGTGTCTGCGTCAAACGCACATCCTGAATCTTATACATATAACAATCATTTTCAGTCGTTTTTAACAATCCCTCATCTATCGTCAGCATTGTCGGCGTAATGATATACTTCGTAAATGTCCATGGTAATCCAAAGAATAAAATTCTCTTTTTTTCTGTGTATACAGCATCTTCTGTCATTTTTCCGCACTCCGTTTCTACGATTTATTTGTAACAGTTCAGCCTTACGGCTTCACTGTTACGGAATCCGCCCATTTAAAGTTTGGCTGCGCCAAAGAGGCGTATTCCCACTTGATATACCCGAAAGGGCATCCCATTATGACAAACTCCTGCGGAGTTGTCGCATAAGGTATAATATACGCGTTCTTATATCATGCCCTTTGGGTACGGACTTTGCAGCCAGTGCAAAGTCCTGGGCTGAACGAATACATTTATTTCAGCTATATATTATAACGATATTGGCCGCTAAATACAATCCAAAAATAATTTTGTCCTTCTTACTTTTTGATAAGGGCAATATCATATTCCTTTATCTCATATCCCAGCAGCCGGATAATCTCCAGTTCATCCTGCGCATCAAAAACAGCATTGTGTGTTTCACTGTACTGCTTGTCGTTGCTTAGCATTTTCAGCACGGCTTCAACACCATATCCCCGTTTCAGCCTGCCGGTTTTATAACAATCTGCCCAATCCGGTATGGCCCAGTTATACTGACGGTATGCAGCCAGACGCATAATGTCATACCAACAATATCTGGAATATTCCGGCAGATGGTTTTTATCAAAAGATGCGTTATATGCAAAAAGCTTTTTTACCTTATAAAGATTCATCCACTCCCTAATCTCTTTTAACGCCTGCTTTCTGTTTGTAATGCGGGCAGCTTTTTCATCCGGCCGCAGCTCGTCTGAAAACATTCCGCCGACTCTGTACGCCGGATCAATTATGTAATATACCGAATCTATTTTTTTCTTGGTTTCTGAATCAGCGACTACTACACCGATTGACATTACTTCATCATTCCAGTTTGTTTCCGTATCAATCACTGCAAACTTTTCCATTGCATTTCCTTTCATTGTAAAATTCAGCAGCTTCATCAGAATTATACTTCATCTTTTTGCAAATTTCTACATAAAGCACACATTTAGAATCAACTCCCTCACAACATAAGCCGCGCAAAAATATTCGCACCAATCACCGTCAATATGCCTGAAACAACAATGGACAAACTGCTCATCGCACCCTCAACGGCTCCCATCTCCATCGCTTTTGTCGTTCCGATTGCATGTGACGAAGTCCCCACTGCAATTCCTTTTGCAACCGGATCATAAATTTTAAAAATTTTACATACAGTCTCTGCAATCATGCTGCCCAGAATACCTGTAACAATAATAACTGCCACCGTAATCGGTACATATCCGCCAAGTTCTTCCGAAACTCCCATGCCAATTGCTGTCGTAATTGATTTCGGTAATAGCGTCACATAAGAGGCATAGTCAAGCTGAAACAGACTTACCAGTATAAAAATACTGCAAAGGCTGGCCAGTACGCCTGAAATAATACCGGCAAACACGGCCTTATAATTTTTCTTTAACAGCTCTGCCTGCTCATACAACGGAACAGCAAGGCAAATCGTAGCCGGAGTTAATAAAACCGAAACGTATTTTGCACCCTCTTTATAAACCGCATAATCAACCTGAAAGAAAACCAAAAACAAAATCGTAAAAATAATTGCCAGCAGCAGCGGATTAAAAATGGCCCATTTAAATTTTCTTTTCAGAAATGAACCCATTCCATAAGAAAGCAGCGTAATAAATACACCGAAAAATACCGATGTTTCAAAAAAATCATTCATTTTTTTCACCCTTTTTTGTAAATCTCATAACAAACTGTACTGTTTTTCCGGATACAGCCATAACTACAACCGTGGAAATCACTGTTATTACTGCATATTCAACCCACGCCGCCTTTATAATCTGCCAGGAATCCATCAGGCCTACCGCAGCCGGAATAAATAAAACCGGCATGATTTCAATCAAAAAACTGCTGGTCTCTTTAACCGAAGACACAGAAATAATTTTCAGTTCCAGACACAAAAACAAAATTATAATTCCATATATACTTGCCGGAACCGGCAGCGGCATAATCTCATGCAGTATTTCTCCAAGAAACGATAAAAATAATATAATTGCAAATTGTTTTATATATTTCAACCTTTCCACCTCCCGCAATAAATTATCCAGACACTTTCGAAATGCCTGTAAATGTTACCTGTCTAATGTATCCTATATTTTCACACCCGTCAACAAAAATACGAACATGCATATCCGAAAGCGCATCCCAGGATGTCATGCTCCTTCGGAGCAGACTTATTAAGGTATATTTTTTCCGAATATGTCCATATTTATAAGAGCACAAACTATCAGGAGGATTATATGAAACGCATTCCAAAACATATCGGCATCATTCCGGACGGCAACAGACGCTGGGCAAAATGCAATGGGCTGAAAAAAGAAGCAGGTTACCAATACGGATTAGAGCCGGGTTTAAAGCTGCTTCGGGCAGCAAGAAGCTGCGGCATACAGGAACTTACCTACTACGGGTTTACCGTTGATAACTGCAAACGTCCAAAAGAACAGGTCCTCGCATTTTCAAAAGCCTGTGTCACGGCTGTCAAAATGATCGAACAGGAAAATGTCGATTTGTATGTAATCGGCAATACCCGGTCGTCCTGTTTTCCTGAAGAACTTCTTCCGTATGCAAACCGCAAACGGCAGCCAGTCTGTAAAAAAGAGACAATCAGAGTGAATTTTCTTGTAAACTACGGCTGGGAATGGGATATGAAAAACGGCTGGGCATCGAAAGAAATACCGAGAATTGACCTCGTAATCCGCTGGGGCGGAATGTGCCGTTTATCCGGTCTTCTGCCTGTTCAGACTGTGTATTCTGATTTTTATATTGTAAAAGAATTGTGGCCGGATTTTCAGGAAAAACAATTTACAGATGCATTGCAATGGTATCAGAAACAGGATATTACATTAGGCGGATGACTTTAAATTGTCAGAATATTTGCCAAATTATCAATATTGAATCAGTTATAAATAATACTAATCAAAAATTTTCTCATTTCTTGTTGACATATGCAGAATTATTAGATATAATCAATTCAACAAATCAAACAACACACAACTACAGAAAACGGAGGTACAGGCCAATGAAAACGTAACACACCACCTCATCATTCTTTTTTAAACAGATTCGGGAAACGAGATTGAAACGGAGACCATGAAAAAATAATATAAAACGCAGGACAGAGGATCAGTTGCCATATTCAGATATGATTCCGGTTCAAAAGATTCATGGAGAACAAAATGGAGATATTTATTTCACGAATTTGAAAAAATAAATCAGGAGGTACAATCCAATGGATGGCATATTTTAAAAGCGGCATCAAATCATTCGATTTCGATGCCGCTCTTCTTTTGCAAAATTTCTAAAACGCTTTAAAATTGTATTTATGCGGAATTTCCTTTTTTTCGCCGTACAGATTTTGATGCATCTCACTCCACAACTGTGCCATGGAATCTTCACCCTCACGAATATCCTCGATTTCCAGCCCTCCGTTTTCTTCCAGCATCCCGTACGCTTCTTTGTCTCTTCCCAGATGATGCAGCGAACAAATATAATAAAACCGTATTTTAGCAATCTCCTGCTCATTTTGCCCCAGAGATTCATAGAAACTACAGATAATCCGATCTGCCTGACAAAGAGAAAGAATTTTAAATCCCTCTTTCAGATAGGAAATATCCGTCTGCCGCATATTCATCCCTTTTACGATATATTCCGCCGCCTGTTCTGTCTCCTTTAAAACAAGGCAGACGCAGGCAAGCGCATGAAATGCCCAGGGATTTTCTGCAAGTGAGAGTGACTTTTTCAATTCTTTTTTTGCCTTTTTATAGTTTCCCTGTACATAATG